>NZ_PZKQ01000029.1:0-15562 GCF_003046645.1 Escherichia sp. MOD1-EC6475
GTTCTAAAAATATCAGATATAAAATTCAATATTATAATTATTGATGATGGTTCAAATGATAACACACAAACAATTTGCCAGGATTATGCGGGAAAATATACTAATGTAGTTTATTATCATCAAGCCAATAAAGGCGCTGGGCGGGCAAGAAACTCAGTAATTCCGCTATGTACAGGGAAGTATACTTATTTTCTTGATGCGGATGATGTTATTAATGCTAAATCATTAGAGCATGCGGTCAAGAAAGCAATTTTAGAAGATGCCGATTTATTACTTATGAAGTATAAAATTGAATATTATGATGAGAAAAAAACAAGAGGTATGTTTAATGCAGATGACAGATTATGGCAGTCATTTGAAAAAGAAAAACATAAAATAAGGAATTATGCTTCTGCTCTGATTAACTATCCATGGAATCGTATTATAAAAACAGATTTACTACATGATGAAAATATTTTCTTTGGTCCTACTGTTGTGCATAATGATATCCCATATCATTGGCATAGCATAGTTGCTGCACAGAAAATATCTTACATCAACGATGATGTTTGTATACATCGTAAGTTTGCAACAAGAAGCCAAATCACAAATATATCTGACAGTCGAAGACTTATGGTATTTGAAGCACTTCGTTATACCCAAGAACGAATTATGCACTATCCGGCGTTCTCAGAAATAAAACAGCAATGGATTAAATTCAGTGTGGAGCTTATTGATTGGGCAAAAGAGCGAATTCCTTCAGATATGCATGAGCAATTTAATGAATATAAAGAAGAGTTTATAAATTCTTTACCAAATTAAATATTCAAAATGAATATATTTTAATAACCATCAACTGGAGATGAAATGTACGATTATCTTATTGTTGGGGCCGGATTATTTGGATGTACGTTTGCTCGCTTGGCAACGGACGCAGGGAAAAAATGTCTTATTATTGAAAAACGAGAACATATAGCAGGGAATTGCTATACGGAAAAAAAACATGGCATTCACCAACATATATATGGTCCCCATATCTTTCATTGCAATGATGATGATATATGGGATTTTGTGAATCGCTTTGCAAAATTTAATAGCTTTATAAATCGACCTATTGCTATAAATAATGGTAAAGCTTATTCCCTTCCATTTAGCATGTACACATTTAATGCTATGTGGGGAGTTCTGACGCCTGAGGAGGCGATTGCAAAGATTGAATCACAAAAGCTTAAGTTAGAACGTAAACCATTGAATTTGGAAGAGCAGGCTCTTTCGCTAGTTGGTACTGATATATACAATACATTAATTCGCGATTACACCAAAAAACAGTGGCAGAAAGACCCTAAAGAATTACCCGCATCAATTATTACCCGCCTACCAGTGAGAATGACTTGGGATAATAATTATTTCTTTGATAAATTTCAGGGTATACCCATTGGAGGATATACCTTAATGTTTGAAAATATGTTGAAGGGAATAGAGGTTAGAGTAAACACTGATTATTTTGCTAATAAAGAATATTTTGATGGGCTAGCGAAAAAAATTGTTTTTACTGGCAAAATTGATGAGTTTTATGACTACAGATTTGGGGAGTTAGAGTATAGGGCATTGAAATTTGAAAATGAACTATTGCCAATGAAAAATTACCAAGGTAATGCAGTTATTAACTACACATCAGCAGATATCCCATGGACAAGAATTATTGAACATAAATATTTTGATGAGGTGAGTGCGGAGGAGGATGTAACAATTATAACAAAAGAAATACCTGATACGTGGGCTAGAGAAAAAATACCGTATTACCCTGTTGGTGATAATTATAATAAAAGCATTTTCAGAAGATATAATGAAATAACAATGACTGATAAAAAAGTTATTTTTGGTGGACGACTAGCTGAGTACCGTTACTACGATATGCATCAAGTCATTAGATCTGCCTTTAATAAATTTGAGCAAGAGTTAGGAAGAAAGTAATCTCGTAACGATAAGGTAAAGATATTATGAATATTCAGCATGGTGAGTTTATTATTAAACTAATAAAGAATAATGGCGGGGAAATTTTAAATCCAAAAATTGATGGGTTAGATGTTGAATTCAAGGGCAGTCAAGGAGGAATTGTAATAATAGAGGAAGGTGCTGTATTTTATAATACAAAAATCCTCTTGGGAAGCATGGGGTGTGTACATATCAAAAAAACACATCCTAGAGGAATTAGAAATACCAAAATAGAAATGGCATGTGCATCAAAGAACAAATCTGTTTTTATTGATGAAGGGTGTTCTATTGAAAGTTCCAGATTTTCAATGGTTAATGAAAATAATATTAGCATTCACATTGGAAAAAACTGCCTATTAAGTTCTAATATTTTATTTCGACCTAGCGATGGCCATACAATCTATGATATAGCGACTGGCGAGATTCTAAATAAATCCAAGCCGATCGTTATCGGGGATCACGTATGGGTTGGTGCTGGCTGTACCTTTTTGAAAGGGAGTAATATTCCAAATAATACAATAATAGGAACGGGATCATTATTGTCGAAAAAGTTTGTTGATGAGAATACTATTATTGCGGGTATTCCTGCAAAAGTAGTAAAAAGGGGTGTTGGGTGGGATCGTGCATATATACCTGTTTATGAACGTGATATGAAGCAAAAAGATAACATATAATCCGCGATGTGAGTGATAAAACTTCATAATCAATAATATTTTGTTATTAATCTATTAGAAAAGTATAAAGAGAATAATTACACTCTTAACTTACTTATATATAACTTCTCGTTAATGCAATTTTTATATAATTTGTAAAGTATCCAATATGAAAATTACCATTTCCGGAGCCGGCTATGTCGGTTTATCCAATGCTATCCTACTTTCACAAAATCATGATGTTACTTTAATTGATATTAACAAACAAAAAGTAAACTTCATTAATGATAAAATGTCACCAATTTTTGATGAGGATATACAATATTATCTGGTTAATAAAAAGTTAAAATTATATGCAACTCAGGATAAGCATTCTGCATATAAAGATGCTGAATATGTAATAGTGGCAACTCCTACTGATTATGATCCAGTCTCGAATTATTTTAATACAAGCTCAGTAGAGGAAGTTATCCATGATGTTATAGAAGTAAATTCTCAAGCAACTATCATAATCAAATCTACAGTTCCCGTCGGCTTTACTGAACGACTCAAACGCGATCTAAACACGAATAATATTATCTTTTCCCCGGAATTTTTACGTGAAGGTAAAGCTCTTTATGACAACCTATATCCATCTCGTATAGTTGTCGGAGAGCGTAGCGAACGAGCAAGAAAGTTCGCTGAGCTTCTCTGTGAAGGTGCTATAAAAAAAGATATTCCAATATTGTTAACGGATAGCACTGAAGCTGAAGCCATTAAACTTTTTGCAAATACTTACCTTGCAATGCGGATTGCTTATTTCAATGAATTGGATACTTATGCCTCCGTTCATGGTTTAGATACAAAGCAAATTATAGAGGGTGTTGGTTTAGATCCTAGAATTGGTCAACACTATAATAATCCTTCTTTTGGTTATGGAGGTTATTGCTTACCTAAGGATACCAAGCAATTACTCGCAAATTATCGTGATGTTCCGCAGAACTTAATCCAGGCTATTGTCGATGCCAATACTACCCGAAAAGACTTTGTTGCGGAGGATATATTAAGTCGTAAACCAAAAGTTGTAGGAATCTATCGCCTCATAATGAAAGCAGGTAGTGATAACTTTAGAGCAAGTAGTATTCAAGGTGTAATGAAACGACTCAAAGCCAAAGGAATTGAGATAGTTGTATATGAACCTGCACTAAAAGAGCCTCATTTCTTTGGTTCTTATGTTGAGCGTGATATTAATTCTTTTAAAGAACGTGTTGATGTTATAGTAGCCAATCGCCGCACGTCAGAATTAGAAGATGTAAGTGAAAAAGTTTATACGCGAGATTTATTTGGTGTCGACTCTTAATTATGTTCAATAATTTAAAATTTTTATGGCTATTAAAGAAAGGTCGATATGTACATGCTTTAGCTGCAATACAAGATGACTGCCGATTTTGGCAGTCAAAACGTATATTGGCAATGTACAGGCTTAATATGTATTGGTCATTACATAATCTTACTGATACACCGCCAGATTGGCGGTGTAAATTAGCAATTAAAATAGCTAAAATTGCCTGTGGTGACATAAGCTTAACTCCGGAATTACTCATGGAGTTTAAAGACGAGTACACAGAAACACATCAAAAAGTTGAGTTAGCAAAAACCTTAGCATCATACTCTCCTGAGTTTTCATTATCATTATTAGATAATGCCGATAATTGTCCCTTAGACTTGTATACAGCTCTTCAATTAAGAATCGGGTTAACTCAAAAAGCTATATCAACACTCGCTCAGATTGATGTCAGTGATATTGTATACTCCCCTGATATATTACTCTTGCAAAATAATGCTTTCAGAGAAACGGCAGAAATCTCTTTAAATAGACTTAACGAATACTATAAGTACTTTGGTTTATCTCCAGTCGCACTTGCAGATAACTCATCTCCGTTGTCACCTTGTAATATTATTACATTGGTTCCTTATCCTGTCCAAACGGGCCCCCTGGTTTCTATTTTAATGACAACATACAATACCGGCAGGCGGGTAGAAAATGCAGTAATATCATTGCTTAATCAAACATATCGTTCATTTGAGCTAATTATTGTGGATGATGCCAGCACCGATGATACGCTATTTCGTCTTCAGAGATTAGCACTCAAAGATACTCGAATAAAAATTATTAGCCTGCCACAAAATGTTGGAACATATGCTGCAAAACGAATAGGTTTAATACAAGCAAAGGGAGAGTTTGTGACATGCCATGACTCAGATGACTGGTCCCATCCTGAAAAATTATTTAGACAGATATCACCTTTATTGTTAAACCATAAACTAATTTGTTCGATCTCTGATTGGGTAAGGTTGCAAGATAATGGGATTTTCTATGCGCGTGCGGTCTATCCACTAAAAAGACTGAATCCTTCTTCTCTGCTGTTTAGAAGAGCGGATGTATTGCAAAAAGCGGGCGTTTGGGACTGTGTTAAAACGGGTGCTGATAGTGAATTCATTGCTCGACTTAAGCTAATTTTTGGTGCTTCCTCTATACATCGTATTAAATTGCCTTTGACACTAGGAAGCCATCGTACCGACTCGTTAATGAATTCACCTACAACAGGATATACATCTCAGGGAATTTCACCAGATCGCCAAAAATATTGGGATTCCTGGTCGCGATGGCACATTCAGGCGTTAAGAAATAAAGAAAGTCTTTACATAGGAAATTCTGATTTCACTAATAAAAATCGACCATTTTCTGCGCCAGACTCAATATTAGTAGATACTAATGCCATCAAAACTGCATTACAAAGTGCTCATGTTAACTTTACCAGTATATAACTTATCACTAAATGTATAATCTATAATATTTATTTTAATAATTTCTTGTGTTTTCTAATTATAGTATGTTAATCATTTATTTAATGAATGGGAGTTTATGAATGGTTATGTTAATGCCATTCATTGTGATGTTTTTTTTGATAGCATAATACAATCTTTTTTATCTTTTTTTATCTTGTTAAAAATCATCTCCCCATAATAAACCCCATTAACCTGCGTCTTCACCAATAAATACCCACGAAACTTCTTAAACAGTTTCATATCCGGTTTAAAATCGGCCTGCCAGAACTGGTGCAAATGCCCTTGATACGTCAAGCCTTTGATGTCGTACAGGGCATTGCCCATCACTTTGAGTGGTTTGTTATGAATCAGTGCAGAGATCCCCGCCGTACTGTTAATCGTCACCACCGCTTTTGCGTGGCGTAATAATTCCGGCATCGGGAGATCGTGCACATAAATGACTCGCTCACCTAAGCCATATTCCTTACTTAGCCGCTTAATTAATGGTCGATAGAGTCTGTGACCGCGATCCATCGGATGATGTTTGATCACCAAATAACTTTCTTTCGGCGCTTTACGCGAAAATGAGTACATGACTTCATTAATATAGTCACGCACATCGTTATAATTGCTGTGGTTACGAATCTGGCTATCGTTATATACCTGCAAAACGGCAAGATAATAACGCTGGTCCAACTCGTTCATTAACCTCGGTAATACCTTACGCTGTGTTACCTTGTAAAGTTGCTTGCGCCAGTATGCACGAACCCAGCAACGTGCTTCATACCAGGGGGAAAACGATTTATGGTGGCGGTAGCGAGGGAACTCATGGCGGTAATGCCAGCCCATCAGGTAATACCACATCGCATGACCTATACGTTTCATCGTTGAAGGTTTTAAGTTCTCAACGTGCGGCGTAGGCATATCTGGTAACTTACGATAAAAATCCGGATCGCGCGGTAGCGATGAATATGCGTTTACTCCGCCTTCTTCAACGGTAATAAATTGCGGGCGTAAATATCCTTCCTCAAATGCCAGAAAGCGGATCCCTTTCGACTTTGCCCAGCGTTTTGCTTCTTTGTGCAATGGGCGGCAGTCACCAAAGCAGAGGATGGTATCAAAGTCATATTGCCGATGGAGATCCCGTAACCATCCGGGAAACTCTTTCGGCGTTTGGTAGTAAGCCAGGTATTGTCGATGGCGGCAGTAAAAACGATCCCCACCGTTGAATACAACATTCACAGCGTTACGTCCTAATGACTCTAACCATTCGGCGACGTCATTGAAAAAAGGTCCCATCGGCCCCTGCAATAGCAGATATTTTTTACCGGATAATAAAACGGTTAGTGCATTACCTTGCATAAATAATTTGCGTAATAGTCAACTATAAAATTGTTTAGCCAAATCTGACCTTGCAGAACATAATTAATTTGCGGTAATAGCGTATGACTCGTCCCGCTTTTTTTCGGGTAATAAACATCGGCTTGCGCGGCGTCTGGATCAAATATTCCGCCGCCTCTTCAACCGTAATAGGTTGTAGCCGTGTTGGGTGGATATAGGTTGGATAAACAATCAACGCCTGATAGATCAAATCTGCTAACGTTAATTTTTGTTCGCGGCGCGGGCAGTGATGTTCATCAACGGTTAAACCCCAACCGGCATAGAAGGGCAGGCCGTAACAATGAACTTGCTTGCCATGTAATAACGCTTCAAACCCGGACAATGATGTCATGGTGTGCACTTCATCTGCGCGCTGAATGCATTGAATAATATCTGCGTCCAGTGCCTGATAATCAGCGAGTTCAGCAATTAGTTCTGTCGGAATATTGCCCTTGCGATTCCCCACCAGTACATCCGGGTGCGGTTTATAAATAATGTAAGCGTGCGGATTGCGCTCGCGTACTGTGCGTAATAACTCAAGGTTGCTCTTAATCGACACAGTGCCTGTTTTAATTGAGGCATCGTCTTCTACCTGACCCGGCACCAGGATGATTTTTTTATCTTGGGCTTCGACAGGCAGAGAGAAATCGGCTCCCAGGTTGTATTTGCTCAGTTTGCTTTCAACCACCCGTTGCCGCAACTTCTCAGCTCGCATCTGCTGCGCCAGCGTTAGCTGGCTATGATTAAGCAGCACTTCCAGGTCGCTGGGGCGCGTGGCGTCATAGTAGATCCCGCGTTTATCCAGCACCAGCGATAGCGGTGGCAGCAGGTCAGAGCCAAGTCCGGATGAACGCAGAAAACCATCTTCCATTCGCCATAACGGCAGTGATTTTCGTTGCGCTTCGGCTCGCCATTGCTGTTCTCCCTTTACACCCCATACCACGCAAGCCGTCGCCGCAGTACAACGGCGTGAATAACTCAGTCTGTTTGTTGCGGTACTCAAGAAAGGTTTCAGGATTGCCGACTTCCACAGCGTTAAGCCTGGCGCCCATAAATAACCATTACGCTGTTGCAGATGTCGACGTTGTAATTGCAGCCATTGCAGCACAGTAAATATATCGCTTACTTCTCCCGTTTGCGGATCGATATAGCGACAGTAACGCAGGTATGCAGCGGCAAAAAGTTCCTCCAGCGTGGCAGAACCGCGTCGGGCAGATAACAAAGCGGACTGCGGATGACGATCGTCGGTTAAGCCCCAACCTGCATACCAGGGCTGGCCGAAACATGTTACTGGTTTTCCTGCCAGCAAGGCTTCAAAGCCGTATTGGGATGTCACGACGTAAACCCGGGAAACGTGTCGCAATAGCGACTGCGGGCTGACATTCTCGGCAATCAAACGTACTCGTTGCGTGGCACGCAGATCAGCGAAATAACCTGTTTTCTTTCCTTCCAGGACATCCGGATGCACCTTCACCCAAATTTCGGCTTGAGGATTTTCCGCCATCGCAGCTTCCAGCATGGCAGCAAACTCATGCGGGCCAGCATTGCCATACGTCACTGACATATCATTAAATGTCTGATCGACAACCAGAACGATGTCTGAACGTTCTGACTCATCAGCCACAAACGCAGGTGCCAGGTTATATTTCGACAAATCCCCGGTCACGATGGTGTGCATCGCTTCTCTGGCCAGGCTTATCAGAGCTGTATTTCCGGCTTTATCCTGTACCAGTTTCTCCAGTGCTGAAGGCTTGCTGGCATCGTAGTAAATGCCACAATCATCCACCACCAGAGAAAGCGGCGGCTCGCCATTGACGCCAAGATCCAGCGAACGCACAAATCCATCTTCCAGACGAATGACGGGTTTTCCCGCTGCTTTGGCGATGGCGACTGGTTTCGCCGCGCTGGGACGATGTCCCCACACGGCGATAGCATCAACTTCTTGCGGAACAGGGCGCAGCAGAGAAAGTTTCTGGCACGGTTGCGCCAGAAATTTCTCCAGATGCGGAATACGCCAGATACCGGACGAGAAAATGCCAATCATGCGTTTTCAGCCAGTTCCTGTGCCATCAGGACGCGCACTTTTTCCAGACATGCTGGGGTGTCGACGCCCGGACCGGTTGCGGCAACCTCAAATGTGCGGATGTTGATCCCCGCGCTCATCAACCGCAGCTGCTCCAGTGATTCTGCCTGCTCCTGCATGGACTCCGGTAACTGGCTGTAGTTTTGCAGCACATCGCGACGATAAGCGTAAATACCAACGTGTTTCAGGTAGCGCGCTTTTTCAGCATTACGCGGATACGGAATAGGCGAACGGCTGAAATAAAGCGCATCCTGGCGGGTATTTACCACCACTTTTACCGTGCTTGGCTCGGTCGCTTCTTCGGCAGAAATCGCGTGGCATAGCGTTGCCACTGGCAACGCGGGGTCATCACGCATTCCTTGTAACAGCGTTTCTACATCCCGCGGGCGAATCATTGGTTCGTCGCCCTGCAGGTTAATGTAGATATCTGCCTCGACTTTATGCATCACCTCGACCAGCCGATCGGTGCCGGATTCATGATCGTTGCGCGTCATGATGGCTTTCCCGCCAAATGCCTGCACGGCCTGTTCAACACGCGGATCGTCTGTTGCCACCCAAACTTCCGCAACGCCCGCCACCTGTAACGCACGCTCGTAAACATGCTGGATCATCGGTTTACCAACAATATCGAGCAGTGGCTTACCCGGCAGGCGCGATGAGCCATAACGAGCCGGGATGACAATAACAGCTTTGCTCATTTCAACTCCTTACAAAGACAGAATCACTTTTGCACCCACCGCCAGCTGATAGAGGATGGTGGAAATACCACGGGTAACTTCAATGTTTTTCGATTCATATTTCGGCAGAACCATAATCTCATCGCCCGGTTTGAGTGAATCCACATCTTCTGCGTTGACGGCTGCACCGTTCTGACGAATGACGATAATTCTGGCGTTACCCGATTTCTGCGTCAGGCCACCGCATTTCTCGATGTAATCCTCGGTGGTCATACCCTTCTGCCAGCTCACCGCGTTCGGGAACAGCACTTCGCCATGAACCATAACCAGCGATGTTTTCTCCGGAATATTGATGACGTCGCCATCTTCAAGCAGAACAGAATCAATATTGGATTCGTTGAGGATCACTTCACCTTTCGGAACCACGGTGCGTGCTTTCGCCACAAAGCGGCTGATCAGTTGTGCTTCCTGCATTCGCAGGCTGGCTTCTTCTTTGGTGGATGACTGGGCAGAAAGTGAGGCTTCCTCCAGTTTTTGCAGCGAGAGATTCAGCATCTCTTTCTGACGCTGAGCTACTGATGGGCGATAAAGCTGAACCGCGTTCATCTGCGACATGCTGTTCGGGCGGACTTTTTCCAGAACCGCACGCATAGTGGAACCATAAGGCAGTACCATGGCATGTTCACCGGAGTGCGCGCCTTCAACCCGCACCTGAATGGTGCCGGCATAGCGGTCAGTGCTCACGATTAAGGTATCGCCATTTTGCAACATACGGCCTGGTGCAGAACTGATCGGATAGTATTCGCTGCGTTTTTGCAGCCCCTGTTTACGCATAATCGTAATGTGAGTCGCGCCAGGCTTAGGGCGCGCCCAGCTCAACGCTTCCGTTACGGGAATGCTGCTTTCGCGGAACTCAAAGTCGTAGCTGTTAAAGACATCGCCCTGAACGCTGAAAGTATGCTGACGCGGCCCGACGATGATGGTGTCACCATCGGCGAACTGCGAAAGCCCCAGTTTGCCGTTCAGCAGGAAGTCGTACAGGTTGACGTTGGAGCGCACGCGGTTACCGCGCTTGACCACAATATCAACGTAACTTCCGCGCTCTGGATCAACGCCGCCAGCCTTGATCAGATAATTGAGTAACGAATCAGACGTCACACCGCCATACAGACCAGGATTACGCACAAATCCGGTCACGTACACTTTTACTGGCTGCGCCTGTAATAAGGAGGCGTAGACGTTGACGTTGGACTGGTACACTTCTTTCACTTTGGATGTGACCAGGGCATTTAACTGACTATTACTGACGCCAGCAACTTTCACCGGACCAACGTTCGGCAGGAAAATATTACCTTTGGGATCAATCTGTAACGCACCATCAAAGGTGAACGCACCCCACAAGCGAACCTGAATGCTATCGCCCGGATTCAGAATATAGTCAGGGTTGAATCCTACCGTCGCACCGCTATCCGCGCTGGTGCCGTTGAAAAGTTGAGCACCAAACATGCGGCTCATGACCACCGGCGGTGCGGGCGGCGGGGTATTGTCAAAGCCGCTCATGTTTTGCGTATCCGATTTTTGTCCGCTCAGAATACCGGTAAGCGGCGCTGCTCCTGTCAGGTTTGGGTCAGCGTTAATATCAATGGCCGCGCTGGCCTGCGCAGCCTGACAGGCGGCAATCAGTAAAATTGATTTCAATAATTTCATCACAAACTCATTCAGCGACAGCGTTAATCTCGGTGATCTTCAATAACAGCCAGCAACAGTTTCAGGGTGCCGAACAGCAGGCAGCACACCAGTAACCAGCAGGCGATCAAATAAGGGATATTTGGAAAAGACGATTCCTGCGGCAACTGTGGCGAACTGATCACTGACAGCACCTTGAGCTTACGAGCCGCTTCTACACGGGTCTTTTCAATGGAGGTCAGGGTCAGTTTGTACAGCTCGGTGTTGAACTCTACTTTTGATTTGATTTCTTCAAAATCCACCGCCATACGGTTTAGCTTGTCACCCTGCGGCGCTGTGATTTTGCTTTTTTCTTCGTCAATTTGTGCCTGCAATGACTGAATCGCATTACGCGCACTCACAACTTGCGGGGCGTCCTCACGCAGATACGTCAGCAAGTTCCGCAGGTCCGCTTCCATCTGGATCTTCTGGCCCATCAGCGTATTCACTAACGTGCTCGCCGCCTGTGCCTGTGCCTGTGGATCCAGAACGTTGTTGTTGTCTTGATAAGAGAGCAATTCCGCTTTGCTGGCGTCCAGACGCTGGCGTGCCTTTTCCATCTCCGTTTCTGCAAAGGCAAGCTGGTCACGCGCGATGCGATGTGACATCTCATTGATAAAGCGCTCTGACTCTTTCAGCACGGTTTGGTTAAACTTAAGCGCAAATTCCGGGCTAAAGCCCTGCGTCTGAATATTCAGTAATCCGGTTTTATCGTCATACGAGACGTTGATACGGTCCTTGTAGTACTTCAGGAAGCCTTCTGCGGTTTCATCCTTGCTAAGATGATTAAGAAAATCGAGCCCGCTGTGGCTAAACGCTTCACGAAAATTTAGTTGCTTATCCAGCGCCGCCAGCATATCCGGCGAGTTGATGTACTCTTTCAGATACAACGCATCTTCTGCGGAACTGGGGTTAGAGGCACCCAGAAGCAGACCAAAATTCAGGCTGCCGCTGTTTAAATCATCCGAGCGTTTAATGGCGACTTTCGACTCGCTCATATAGCGAGGCTGGCTGAAGATAGCCAGATAGATCAGCAGCACCGCCATCGGTGCCAGAATGATGATTTTCGCCAGGTGTTTTTGGATATCTGCCAGTGAGATGGCAGACAGACGAGCACGCATCCAGGATACGGCAGACTTCACTTTTATCAACATGTAACGATTATCAAAGTTTCAGTGGGGCGCAAACTCAATGAGAGACTAACCTCTCGCACCCCGTTGCTTAATTAGTCGAAAATGCGCACAAGGCCAGTGACTTTATTTGCCTTGTTGGTCACCAATAACGTTGAGACGCGGTGCTTTTGCATTTTTTCTTCCGCTTCAATGATCATGGTGTCTTCCGGTAGCGTCAGCGGTTCACGTGTCATCATCTGCGCAGCCGTGGCGGATGTCAGAGAATCCTCTTTTTCCATAAAGCGACGCAGGTCACCGTCGGTGATAATGCCCGCTAGCCCACCTTCTGCGTCTTCTACCATCACCATTCCCTGGCATCCGCTGGTGATACGTTGAATCACGGTTTTAAATGACGCATCCAGCTGTACCGCAGGAACATCATGCTGCATGACATCAGCAACGCGGGTCAGCAGGCGACGACCTAATGAACCGCCCGGGTGATAGCGCGCAAAATCATTCGGCATAAATTTGCGTTGGTGGATCATGG
This sequence comes from Escherichia sp. MOD1-EC6475, assembly GCF_003046645.1. Taxonomy (NCBI): domain Bacteria; kingdom Pseudomonadati; phylum Pseudomonadota; class Gammaproteobacteria; order Enterobacterales; family Enterobacteriaceae; genus Escherichia; species Escherichia sp. MOD1-EC6475. The sequence goes on from NZ_PZKQ01000029.1 coordinate 12,960, forward strand.
CAATCGCCAGCGCATCGCCGATCGCCATCGTCAGCGTGGTAGACGTTGTTGGTGCAAGATTATTCGGGCAGGTTTCATTCGCCATGTGGAGTTCCAGCACGGCATCAGCATTTTTCGCCAGCGTGGAATTTCCATTATTGGTAATGGCGATAATTCGGTTGCCGAAATTTTTCAGTGAAGGAACTAGCTTGAGGATTTCATCCGTTTCACCGCTGGCAGAAATAAGGATCAGAAGATCGTAAGGCGTAATCATGCCCAGATCGCCATGGAAAGCTTCTGCAGGATGAATAAAGAAACTAGGCGTACCCGTAGAGGCCAGCGTCGCTGACATTTTACGACCGACATGCCCTGATTTACCCATTCCCGAAAGAATAACGTGACCTTTACAGTTCATTATCAAATTAAGGACACGCTGGTACTGCCCGGAATCCAGTTGTTTAGACAAGTTTTGTAATGCTGCGCCTTGTTCTGCCAGAGTCTGGCGAACAGAGGTAATTAGATATGGATCGATAGTACTGCTCTGGTCATCAGGTAAATGTCTTTCAGACATATCAGCTCCTTTGCACGGAAATAATGCCACAGTCACAGCAAACCCGAACCCACTATAATTTATTTATGCTAAATCAATGGGTTGTAACAAAATTTTTAATGAATATAAAACCATGGTCAGTCCATGCTTATATGCAGGACTTATCACCTTCTTATTAAGTCGCAATGTCTCATGGAGGTGCGAAGATGCTGCAATATTACAGGCGAGAAGGGGAACCAAATTTTGCCCACCTATTTAACACACCCCTACATTATGAACAAGGAATTTAGGATTTTTATCATTTATTAAAATGTTTCCTACTTGACTATTAAGACCAAAAACAATTTATCAATTGATTATTTCCTCGTAAAAAAAGAACGTATGACCATGTTATTAATAAATAAAACACGTAAATAATGGTGATGTTGTTTTATGATTAACTATTTAAGAACGGTATAATAAACAGGTTGACAATTTCTATGTAAAGAAGAAAATAATAAAATTTTAGCGGTGACTATTGAATGATATGATAGTTGTGGTGTTGATTATTTCTGGTAATGAATGCGGAATTAAATCTGGCCGGATTGTATTTTTGCTATATCTATTTTTCAGGAGATTATTATTAAATAGAAAAATAACAATGGTGATTATCTCTGGTTGAGTTGGAGTCACGTATGCCAGCGAGTGCTTTCTTCCGGGCCTTCCTTCACTTCAGAGAAAGAGCCTATGGAAAAGAGGCAATCATCAGGTAATGCCGATCAGTTAAGGATCAGTTGACCGATCCAGTGGCTGTGTAAGAATCCGGAAACGCTCACTTGTTTCCGGATTTTTTTATGCACATTGGACAGGCTCTTGATCTGGTATCCCGTTACGATTCTCTGCGTAACCCACTGACTTCTCTGGGGGATTACCTCGACCCCGAACTCATCTCTCGTTGCCTTGCCGAATCAGGTACTGTAACGCTACGCAAGCGCCGTCTTCCCCTCGAAATGATGGTCTGGTGTATTGTTGGCATGGCGCTTGAGCGTAAAGAACCTCTTCACCAGATTGTGAATCGCCTGGACATCATGCTGCCGGGCAATCGCCCCTTCGTTGCCCCCAGTGCCGTTATTCAGGCCCGCCAGCGCCTGGGAAGTGAGGCTGTCCGCCGCGTGTTCACGAAAACAGCGCAGCTCTGGCATAACGCCACGCCGCATCCGCACTGGTGCGGCCTGACCCTGCTGGCCATCGATGGTGTGTTCTGGCGCACACCGGATACACTAGAGAACGATGCAGCCTTCCCCCGCCAGACACATGCCGGGAACCCGGCGCTCTACCCGCAGGTCAAAATGGTCTGCCAGATGGAACTGACCAGCCATCTGCTGACGGCTGCAGCCTTCGGCACGATGAAGAACAGCGAAAATGAGCTTGCTGAGCAACTTATAGAACAAACCGGCGATAACACTCTGACGTTAATGGATAAAGGTTATTACTCACTGGGACTGTTAAATGCCTGGAGCCTGGCGGGAGAACACCGCCACTGGATGATACCTCTCAGAAAGGGAGCGCAATATGAAGAGATCAGAAAACTGGGTAAAGGCGATCATCTGGTGAAGCTGAAAACCAGCCCGCAGGCACGAAAAAAGTGGCCGGGACTGGGAAATGAAGTGACAGCCCGCCTGCTGACCGTGACGCGCAAAGGAAAAGTCTGCCATCTGCTGACGTCGATGACGGACGCCATGCGCTTCCCCGGAGGAGGAATGGCGGATCTGTACAGTCATCGCTGGGAAATCGAACTGGGATACAGGGAGATAAAACAGACGATGCAACTGAGCAGGCTGACGCTGAGAAGTAAAAAACCGGAGCTTGTGGAGCAAGAGCTGTGGGGTGTCTTACTGGCTTATAATCTGGTGAGATATCAGATGATTAAAATGGCGGAACATCTGAAAGGTTACTGGCCGAATCAACTGAGTTTCTCAGAATCATGCGGAATGGTGATGAGAATGCTGATGACATTGCAGGGCGCTTCACCGGGACGTATACCGGAGCTGATGCGCGATCTTGCAAGTATGGGACAACGGTAATGACTCCAACT
>NZ_PZKQ01000003.1:0-125149 GCF_003046645.1 Escherichia sp. MOD1-EC6475
AAATTAGGTAAGGTGGGACAAGTCCAGGCTGTTTTGGGACAAGTTGGGGGGGGAGGTGGGACAAGTCGAGCGAGTGAATCAAGCCGTGTTAGCGCGGTAAACCGACTGTGCCGCCGCAATTTTGCGTTGTCGGGAGGCCACCGTAACAGCCACCATACGCGCACAATCTTCGGTGGTAATGCGTCGTTCACTCACGCCCTTAATCATTACCGTGCTGCCGTATTTATCCCGGAAAATATCGCCGGGGCGGATTTCAGGCCGAGCGAATCCGCTGGCAGTAAAGCCAGAATTTTTTGTTTTCATTTGTCGAATTACGTTTTTGTTAAAGCTGTATTAATGAACTGTCGTCACTTCAACTACGGCATGGATCATCACCTGCGTGAACCCACAGCCGATTAACTCTTCTTTCAATATTGCTATAGCTGCACTAATGCAGGTGGCGTTCACGTTTTGCCGAATATCAATAACGTGGCCTTGATGATTTACAGCGCGTGCGGTTACAGACAACAAAAAAGACGCTGGCGCGTCATGTGTCGCCTTTTGCTTCAGCGGGGTAGCAATCCCGATCCCCGTTTTATAAGGGATTCGGCGAGTATATCCCGTTTTCCGGCTCATGTGGTCGGATGTGTTGAAGGTGTGCCCACCACACAAATCACATTGCCCACCAGCCGTAAATGTGGCATTGTTGGCGATGCATTCAAGTTTAATACATGTTCTCTGGCGACCCTCTGCGGTCGCCTTTATTTTGTTTGTAAAAAGCATATTTATTTTGTCGTTTAATCTATGCGATTGTTCGTTTCCGTTTAAAACGGAAGTGCGATTAGTTCAATTAATTCGTTCGTAAGGTTTGTACTGAGTAATAACATCAGCCATATTTTTTATGGTTGAACGAAAACCTGCCCCTGTTTGGGCATTTTTGCCAGTATTCATAATGTTCTCTCTTAATTGTCTTGTTGCTTGATAGTAATCAGGCGAGCGTTAATCACGCTTACGCTTCGCGAGTTTCTCTCTCTCGTTCTTTCAACCAGGCGAGCACCTCATCTTCATACCAGCCAATGCGACGCAGCCCGATACGGAATCCTTTGGGGAACCCGCCCTTGTTAATCATTTCCGTTAGGGTCGAGTCAGACTTGATGCGTAGCAAGGCCTTTACCTCTGGTCGTAAAAGAATAGCTCTCATCTTATTTCTCCTAAAGACAGCAAATATCACTTTTTGAATGAAAGTGACGGTAACCACATGAAGCATATAAAAAGAATACAAATCTATAAAAAAGCAAGTCAAGATTTATTTAATAAGAGTTGTGTGATTGATTATTTTTTAATTTTCTAACATAAAAAGAATTTAAATATATCTCAATATGAGACAGTAATGAGATAGAAATGAGGCAGAAGCGAGACAGAAATGGGATAGTAATGAGATACAAATTAGTTCCTAACTGACACCAATTAGGAACCAATAATTTTTTAAATATTTTATTTTATTCCGCGTAATCCTCTGTGCCCGCTGGCGATTGTTGTTCCGGTTGCGGCTGCTTCCACAAAATCACCCCACCAGCACATTAACACTTTACGTTTTTCCAGGTAGTTGCTTCGGTTGTATGCCCGTCTAACTTCGTTTGTGTCTACGTGGGCTAGTGCGGCCTCGATTACGTCCGGCTCGAATCCTTCTTCGTTCGCCGCTGTGCTGAATATGGCGCGTAGTCCGTGAGATACCAGCACACCAGCGTAACCCATTCGCCGTAATGCTGCGTTTGCTGTCTGGCTGCTCATTGGTTGCACTGGATTTTTAAGACTGGGGAAAACATGCTCCCTTCGTGCGCTAATCGGCTTCATGGCTTCAAGCACTGCCATCGCCTGAGCGCAAAGGGGGATCACATGATCACGGCGCATCTTCATGCGTCCGGCTGGTATCGTCCAGGTTGCCGCCTCAAGGTTGATTTCTTCCCACCGTGCGGCGGAGGCTTCGGCTGGGCGGGTTGCGGTTAACAACTGCCACTCAATCAGCAATCTGGTTTGCCGTTCTATGCTGGCGATCGATAAATCGTGCATTAGCTGCGGTAGTTGTTCCGGTCGGATGGTTGGCATGTGCTTTTTGGTGGGGGAAGGGAATGCCTTGCGAACGTTCGCGGCGGTGTTGATGTCAATCAGTCCACTGTTGGCAGCAAAATCCATCACTTCATTGATGCGCTGTAAAACGCGTTTCAGTGTTTCCAGGTTGCCACGTGCCTTGATGGGCGTGAGTATCTCAACAAAGCGGCGAGCGGTGAGAGTATCTATCGGTGTGTTTCCGATATACGGGAATACATATTTCTCTAGAGAGCGCCAGATGTCCTTGATCGTATTGTGGGCGAGATTCTGGTTTTTTTTCATTTCGTACCACAATGCGGCCACATTTTCGAACGTGTTGCCCTGTCGTCGAGCCTCTGCTTCGAGTTTTTGCCGTTCGTATTCCTGCGGGTCGGTTCCTGCCGCAATTAACGTCCTGTACTCGCTACGGCGTTTTCTGGCATCAGCCAGGGAGACTTCATCAAGCGATCCCAAACTAATGATTGTTCGTTTTTTGTTCGATGGTCGATAGTAGTTGAATCGCCATAGTTTCGAACCAGACGGCTTAATAACGAGAAAAAGCCCGCCGCCATCCTGTAAGGTGTATTCTTTTTCCGCTGGTTTAGCTGCTTTGATCTGTGTGGTGGTGAGTGGGGTCGCCTTTCTTGCCATACGTTTATGAATCCACGGGAAAAAACAGGTTCTAGTTATACGGATTTAGCTATGCGCCAGCCCGTATAACTAAACATATAACTAAAAAAAACGGCTGAAAACCACTGTTACCGTCGAATAACGATGACTAAAAACAATAAAAAAACCCGCTATTCAATGAATTAGCGGGCTTATTTCATAAAAACGATAATTAATAATGAGCGATTTGGTCGGCACGAGAGGATTTGAACCTCCGACCCCCGACACCCCATGACGGTGCGCTACCAGGCTGCGCTACGTGCCGACTCGTGGCTGCTTATACTACCGTTTTCCACAACGATTGCAAGTAAGATATTTTGCTAACTGATTTATAATTAATCAGTTAGCGATGAAACGCTTCTCGTCTGTCAGCACTTGCAATAACAAACTTAACTGTGGTTTTTCGTCTTTCACTCTTTCGCCACGTAAGTTGTAAGTGCGGTATTTACCGTTATTGTTCAGTACCAGCGTCATTTTCGGGGTGGTAATTGCCAGCGTATCGTTATCCGCCGCAGTCACCCAGTAATGACGGCGCTCAGGGTTGAACAAATCCTGACCTTGCGAATATTCGCTCGCCGGTGTGCTGACGTGTAGCAGACGTTGCATCAGCGTGGTCATCAGATCGGTATGGTCGGTCAGGGTATTAATTCGCTGTGCCGGTGTGCCTGGCCAGTGAATCACTAACGGCACCTGAATATGACCGTGGGACCAGTCAAAGGTTTCTTCCTCTTCGCTCAGCGGAATACCCCGACCGGCAGTAATAATCACCACCGTATTGTCCAGCTTGCCGGACGCTTTCAGCGCATCAAGCACGCGGTTAATCTGGTCATCGACATTACCTGCCGCGCGGCTATATTTCCGTGTAAATGCTTGCTGGTTGCTGTCGTCAATGTTGGTGCCATTGAAAGATACCCATGAGAACCAGCGATTATCTTCTTGCGCGTAGCGGCTCAGCCAGTTGATCCACTGTGTGGCTGTCTGCTCATCGGATTGCGTGCGAACGCTCGGCATTGAGAAGTCTGACAACAATGCCTGACGATACAACGGGCTGGTAAAGCCATCGGATGAGAATAATCCCAGTTGATAGCCTTGCTGGTTAAGCGCGGTAATTAATGCCGCAGGCGTACGGGTCGACAGAATGCCGTCCATATAACTTGGCGATATGCCATAGAACAGGCCAAAGATGCCGTTGTCTGTCGTGTTGCCGGAACTCATATGGCGCGTGAACGAAATATTTTGCTCAGCAAAACCGGCCAGCGCAGGCATCTGCTTCTCAAAGCGTGAGTAGTTCAGGCCATCGACAGTAATCAGCAAGACGTTTTGCCCGGTGCCCATATCGCGGTAGCGCAGTTCGCTTAACGGATACTGAACGGAAACGGCGTCTGGATTACCTTGCTCAATAAGACGGCGTTGATACTCCTGCGCATCAAGCAGACCATGCTTCTCAAGAAAACGTCGCGCCGTCATCGGGTACGAAAGCGGCAGGTTAGCGCGCTGCATGGTGATCGGGCGATAGAAGTTGGCATCGGCCCAGATATACACCACATGCGAGGCGATAAAGGCGATAAATAAGAATGCGGCCAGCGGGCGCGCGAAGCGCCGACGACGCGTCAGGCTGCGCAGCTTTTGCCAGCTCCACGTCGCAAACACCAGTTCAAGCAATAAAATAACCGGCACGCTGATGAACATCAGCTGCCAGTCGCGCGCCATCTCATTTTCGTCTGGGTTGATAACCAGTTGCCAGACGATGGGATTAAGATGGAGATGGAAACGAGTAAAGACTTCGCTATCGATCAGTAATAGCGTCATTCCCGCCGTTGCCAGAATGACGGACAAAAACCTCATCAGCCTCTGGGAGCCGACGATAAAGGTCAGCGGGAAGAGGATCAGCAAGTAGGTGGCGAACACCAGGAAGCTGAAATGGCCGATAATGCTTACGTAGGAATAAATACGACCCGCAAGCGTTGTCGGCCAGTCGGCGATAAACAGGTAACGGCTGCCAATGACGAGCGAAAGCAGAATATTGAACAGTGCAAACCAGTGCCCCCAACTGACCATCTGGGAGACTTTTTCACGGTAGCGCTGACGATGAGTTACCATAACCTGTTATCTGTTTCCCTTAGTGCGCTTTGTCTTCGTTGATAGAGGACTGTAAGGCGCGGGCAAAAGAGTTGGCAATCGCCTGGCGCTGAGCCGGGGCAATGCTGGTGTTGATAAGGTTGGTGACCATATTGCCTAACACCATCAGGGAAAGGTCGGTCGGAGCCTTATGTTTTTCCAGTACGTTGAGCAGCTCTGCGAGCAATTGTTCAACCTGTTCATCACTGTAGCGGGAAATTTGTGGCATAAATCGAAATCAGTTAGTTGATGAAAGGGCAACATATTACCGTAGCAACGGTTTTTTTTCTGCTTTTTTATACTTTAAATCATTCGCGTTACGCCACCTTCTGTAAAATGACCGCCATCTTTTATTGCGTCGCTTAACCGGCGGTGGTTGAATACCGCCCGGTCTTAAAGGAGAGTTTATCATGAGTCTGGATATCAACCAGATTGCTCTGCACCAGCTTATCAAGCGTGATGAGCAGAACCTTGAGCTGGTGCTGCGCGATTCATTGCTGGAACCGACGGAAACCGTCGTTGAGATGGTGGCAGAGCTGCATCGTGTCTATAGCGCCAAGAACAAAGCCTACGGTTTGTTTAGCGAGGAAAGTGAGCTGGCGCAGACGCTGCGCTTACAGCGTCAGGGCGAAGAAGACTTTCTGGCATTTAGTCGGGCAGCAACTGGTCGCCTGCGTGACGAACTGGCGAAATATCCTTTTGCTGACGGCGGCTTCGTGCTGTTTTGTCACTATCGCTATCTGGCGGTTGAGTATTTGCTGATTTGCGTACTGAACAATTTAAGCAGTATGCGCGTTAACGAAAACCTCGACATCAACCCGACCCATTATCTCGATATTAATCATGCGGATATTGTTGCGCGTATCGATTTGACCGAATGGGAAACCAATCCAGAATCGACCCGTTATCTTACTTTCCTGAAAGGGCGGGTAGGGCGCAAAGTGGCTGATTTCTTTATGGACTTCCTCGGTGCCAGCGAAGGGTTGAATGCGAAAGCGCAAAACCGTGGTCTGTTACAGGCGGTCGATGACTTTACCGCCGAAGCGCAACTGGATAAAGCAGAACGGCAGAACGTTCGCCAGCAGGTTTATAGCTACTGTAATGAGCAATTGCAGGCGGGCGAAGAGATCGAGCTGGAGTCGCTGTCGAAAGAACTGGCGGGTGTCAGTGAGGTGAGCTTCACGGAATTTGCGGCTGAAAAAGGCTATGAACTGGAAGAGAGCTTCCCGGCAGATCGTAGCACGCTGCGTCAGTTGACTAAGTTTGCCGGTAGCGGTGGTGGCTTAACCATCAACTTTGATGCAATGCTGTTAGGCGAACGGATTTTCTGGGATCCGGCGACCGATACCCTGACCATTAAGGGCACGCCGCCGAACTTGCGCGATCAGCTTCAGCGCCGGACGTCTGGCGGTAATTAATCGGGTTTGTGTTATGAATGCCAGATGCGGCGTGAACGCCTTCTCTGGCCTGCAAATAACGGTAATACCTGTATGCCTGATAAGACGCACTGCGTCGCATCAGGCATAATCTGCAGATACAAAAAACCCCGCCGGAGCGGGGTTTTTTACAACTTATTCAGCGATTAAGCGCGAACGAAGTCGATGTGCTGCAGCTTCGGTTTGTACGGGTGACGCTGTACGTCCTGAGCTTTAACTTTGATTTCTTTACCGTCAACAACGATGGTCAGAACTTCGCTGTAGAATTCAGCTTTAGCTTGCATGTTCATGACTTTGTCGTGATCCAGCTCGATAGCCAGCGGCGCTTCTTTGCCACCGTAGATGATTGCCGGGAACTTGTTAGCGGCGCGCAGGCGGCGGCTCGCACCCTTACCCTGCTCTTTACGTACTTCTGCGTTGATAGTAAACATTTCTTTCTCTCTTAAATTAATCCTGCTACAGGCGACCCAGCAACAGGTAAGTGATCTGCTTTGCGTATGCAAAAGCGGGCGAGATTCTATACTCAATCGCCTTATACATCAATCAAAACTACTATTAACCGCGTAATTCATGTGCCCGACGAAAACGACCTTCGTAATCGAACACTTTTTCACGCACTTGCCAGTACTGGCCTTTCATTCGCGCAACAACAAAATCCGGATGGCGCAGTAACGCTTGCTGAGCGAGGATATCGGCAGCGGTGATCCAGCGCAGAGGGATGCCCGGTGTGCGCGTATGCGGGCGGATAAAAAACTGCTCGAAGGCGGTTCGCTGGGCGGGCGTTTGCAGACGGAAACGCTCACTCACATCCGCGCCGTCTTCATCGTAATAGGTGATTTTCAACCATTCGCCTTTCTCGTCGTGTCCATGCTGCAAAGACATGCCGCTACAGCGTAATACCAGAGCATCTTTCATTCGTAGCGCCGCTTTTAACATGTCGTCTGGATCAACCAGTACCGTGTCACATTCGCAGCAGCGTCGGGCGGCAATATCATTTTCCGCGTTACATTGCGGGCAATTTTTAAAACGGAAACGGAAGTCACACTGTTCGCGATGACCGTCGTCATCTTCAAACCATCCCTGACAGCGACGACCAAAGTGTTCAATCAATGTCCCGTCGGCGGTCGTTTTGCCCCAGAAGGTGTTGGCAAAACCGCAGGCAGGGCAGAAAACCTGTACCGGAACGTTGTCACTTTTGCCTTTTGGGGTGCCAACTTCTGGCGCGTAGAGATCGTGAGGATTACCCGCATAATCAAGAATTAAGCAATCAGTCTTGCCGGGAGCCAGACGCAGACCGCGCCCGACAATTTGTTGGTAAAGACTCACTGATTCAGTAGGACGCAGAATGGCGATAAGATCGACGTGCGGGGCGTCAAATCCGGTGGTCAGTACCGCAACGTTGACCAGATAGCGAAAACGCTGGGTTTTAAAATCTTCAATTAATACATCACGTTCAGCGCCGGGTGTGTCACCGGTAATGAGTGCTGCATCTTCGGCGGGCAGCAATCCCACAATCTCTTTTGCGTGTTCAACCGTCGCGGCGAAAATCATCACCCCTTTGCGCGTTGCGGCGAACTCCATGATCTGGCTGATGATGTGCGGCGTAATACGTTGTTGTTTTTTCAGCTCGCGATTGAGATCTGCTTCGCTGAACAGCCCATTGCTCTGTGCCTGTAAGCGGCTGAAATCGTATTGCACTACCGGCATATCCAGCCGTTCTGGTGGCGTCAGATAACCGTGTTTAATCATATAACGCAGCGGCAGCTCATAAATGCAGTCACGGAAAAGGGCTTTCTCATCGCCGCGTACCATGCCGTGATAATGGAACTGGTAGATCCAGCCTTTGCCCAGTCGAAAAGGCGTGGCAGTCAGCCCCAGCAGGCGTAAGTGGGGATTCACTTTGGTCAGGTGAGTAAGAATTTGCTGATACTGACTCTCTTCGTCGTCGCCAATACGGTGACATTCATCGACAATCAACAGCGAAAATTCACCCTGAAAGGCATCGAGATTGCGTGCGACCGACTGTACGCTGCCAAACACCACTTTGCCGTGGCTCTCTTTACGCTTCAGCCCGGCGGCAAAAATATCGGCTTCCAGTCCCAGCGCCTGATATTTTGCATGGTTTTGCGCCACCAGCTCTTTGACGTGCGCCAGCACCAGCACGCGACCACGCGCCAGCCGTGCCAGTTCCGCTATCACCAGGCTTTTACCTGCACCAGTAGGCAGCACGATAACGGCAGGAGTTTTATGACGACGAAAATGGTTGAGCGTGGCATCCACGGCTTCTTGCTGATATGGACGGAGTGTAAAAATCATGGTCTCGCGTAGGTAGATTATTCTGCTAATAGTATGCCACGGATCTTTTTCTCTTGAGGGAAGTTATTAGACCGCTATACTGGGCGAACAACAGTTCAGATTTTCGGGTCATTACCCGACCTCCGTTTTTTACAGGCAAAATCACACACATGCGACTTGATAAATTTATCGCACAGCAACTCGGCGTTAGCCGTGCTATTGCCGGGCGTGAAATCCGTGCCACTCGTGTCACCGTCGATGGCGAAATCGTCCGCAATGCAGCGTTTAAACTGCTCCCTGAACACAGTGTGGCTTACGATGGTAACCCGCTGGCACAGCAACACGGACCACGTTACTTCATGCTCAATAAGCCTCAGGGCTATGTTTGTTCTACTGACGATCCGGATCACCCAACGGTGCTCTATTTTCTGGATGAACCTGTGGCGTGGAAACTACATGCAGCAGGGCGGCTGGATATCGACACCACCGGTCTGGTGCTGATGACCGATGACGGTCAGTGGTCGCACCGCATTACTTCTCCACGTCATCATTGTGAGAAAACCTACCTGGTGACGCTGGAGTCCCCGGTGGCAGACGATACGGCAGAGCAGTTTGCTAAAGGCGTGCAGTTACATAACGAAAAAGATCTCACTAAGCCGGCGGTGCTGGAAGTGATTACTCCGACGCAGGTACGTCTGACCATCAGCGAAGGACGTTATCATCAGGTGAAACGCATGTTCGCCGCCGTGGGTAACCACGTGGTTGAGCTGCATCGTGAACGTATTGGCGGCATTACGCTGGATGCTGATTTAGCACCCGGTGAATATCGTCCATTAACTGCAGAAGAAATCGCCAGCGTTAGTTAACACTTTCATTATATTCAGGAGCCCGTTGTGACCACCCGACAGCATTCGTCGTTTGCTATTGTTTTTATCCTTGGCCTGCTGGCCATGTTGATGCCGCTGTCGATTGATATGTATCTGCCCGCGCTGCCAGTGATTTCTGCGCAGTTTGGTGTGCCGGCGGGCAGTACGCAGATGACCCTGAGTACTTATATTCTGGGCTTTGCGTTGGGGCAGTTAATCTACGGACCGATGGCGGATAGCTTCGGGCGTAAGCCGGTGGTTCTCGGCGGTACGCTGGTATTTGCTGCGGCGGCGGTGGCGTGTGCACTGGCGCAAACTATCGATCAGCTGATTGTGATGCGTTTCTTCCACGGGCTGGCGGCGGCTGCGGCCAGCGTGGTCATCAACGCCCTGATGCGCGATATCTACCCGAAAGAAGAGTTCTCGCGGATGATGTCGTTTGTCATGCTGGTAACGACCATCGCGCCGCTGATGGCACCGATTGTTGGCGGTTGGGTGCTGGTGTGGCTGAGCTGGCATTACATTTTCTGGATCCTCGCCGTGGCGGCGATTCTGGCTTCGGCGATGATCTTCTTCCTGATCAAAGAAACGTTACCGCCGGAGCGTCGTCAGCCGTTTCACATCCGTACCACTATTGGTAACTTCGCTGCGCTGTTCCGTCATAAGCGTGTCCTGAGTTATATGCTGGCCAGCGGTTTTAGCTTTGCCGGGATGTTCTCGTTCTTAAGCGCCGGACCGTTTGTCTACATTGAAATTAACCACGTCGCGCCGGAAAACTTTGGTTATTACTTTGCGCTGAATATTGTTTTCTTGTTCGTGATGACCATCTTTAACAGTCGCTTTGTTCGCCGCATTGGCGCGCTGAATATGTTCCGATCGGGGCTGTGGATACAATTTATTATGGCGGCGTGGATGGTCATCAGTGCGCTGCTGGGACTAGGGTTCTGGTCGCTGGTGGTTGGGGTGGCGGCGTTTGTGGGGTGCGTGTCGATGGTGTCATCCAATGCGATGGCAGTGATTCTGGATGAGTTTCCGCATATGGCGGGAACGGCATCATCGCTGGCAGGAACCTTCCGCTTTGGTATTGGCGCCATTGTCGGTGCATTGCTCTCCCTTGCGACCTTTAACTCCGCATGGCCGATGATCTGGTCGATTGCGTTCTGTGCGACCTGCTCCATTCTCTTCTGTCTGTACGCCAGTCGGCCGAAAAAACGGTGATCTATTGCACAACGGGGAAGCTAAAAGGCTTCCTTTGTTGATGCATATCAACCGCAAATCTATCAATCTCCCGTCATTTGTTTATTTTATGTAAAATCAATTTGTGTAAAAAGTCACATCATTGTAGTTAAAAAGGTTGAGTTAGATCGCAGAAACGGGTACATATAGCCCCGCAAACGTGACCACGCCCGCAGATATTATTTAAATCAGAGCCATAGAGGCCACGCAGGCGAGGCATCAATCTTTACGATCTGTTTAAAGACGGATTGTTGATGATGTGTTAAAATTGATGTAAACAAATTGTGAAGTAAATGTGCTTCCGGGGAAAATAAGTGACTTCATTACAACTCTCAATCGTCCATCGACTGCCGCAGAACTATCGCTGGTCTGCTGGTTTCGCAGGTTCGAAGGTTGAACCGATTCCGCAAAATGGACCGTGCGGTGACAACAGCCTGGTGGCGCTTAAATTGCTTAGCCCGGATGGTGATAATGCATGGTCGGTGATGTATAAACTAAGTCAGGCGTTAAGCGACATAGAAGTTCCATGCTCGGTACTGGAGTGTGAAGGTGAACCGTGCCTGTTTGTAAATCGCCATGATGAGTTTGCTGCGACATGCCGACTGAAAAATTTTGGTGTGGCAATTGCCGAGCCCTTCTCAAATTACAATCCTTTTTAAGCGTCAGCTTAACGCCAGTAGCTGACGCGTATACTCCTGCTGTGGTGCGGCAAATACGCGTGCGCACGGCCCTTGTTCCACCACTTCCCCCTGTCGCAGTACGATAACCTGATGACATAGCGCGCGGACGACGTGCAAATCGTGGCTGATAAACAAATAGGCCAGTTGATGCTTTTGTTGCAATGATTTCAATAGCGTCAATATTTGCGCCTGTACCGTTTTGTCGAGCGACGATGTTGGTTCATCAAGAATGATCAGTGAAGGCTTAAGAATCAACGCCCTGGCAATCGCTATGCGTTGTCGTTGCCCCCCGGAAAACTCTGCCGGATAACGGTGGCGCGTTTCAGGATCTAATCCCACTTCATGCATCACCTCTTTCACTTGTTCTTCGCGTTGTGCGGCAGAAAGCGTCGGCTGGTGAACCCGTAATCCCTCCTCAATAATCTGCAATACGTTGAGTCGTGGATTGAGCGAGGAGTTTGGATCCTGAAATACCACCTGAATGCGATGGCGAATCGGCAATAGCTGGCGGCGATTTAAATTTTGCAATGGCTGACCGTCAAAGACGATGCTGCCCTGAGAGTTAATCAGTCGCAGTAGCGCCAGTCCCGTAGTGCTTTTACCGGAACCGGACTCGCCCACTAAACCCAGCGTTTCACCTGCCCGTAGCGTAAAACTGACACTTTTCACCACCACGTTATGATCGACAACGCGTTTTAAAATCCCCTTGCGAATGGGGAAGGCAACCTGAAGCTGTTCAACATCAAGCAACGTTGAGGCAGGCTCTGGCAACGGCACCGGGTCGCCTGACGGCTCGCTGTTGAGTAGCTTTTGCGTGTAAGAATGAGCAGGGGAGGCAAATAGCGCAGTGGCGTTATTTTGCTCCACACAGTGACCGTTTTGCATCACTGCCACGCGGTGAGCCAGTTTTCTGACGATGCTGAGGTTATGAGTAATAAACAGCATCCCCATATTCAGTTCATGTTGCAGTTCGCGCAACAGCTGCAAAATCTGCGCCTGGACAGAGACGTCCAGCGCGGTGGTCGGTTCATCGGCAATTAATAATTCCGGGCGCGTTAATAGCGCCATCGCAATCATCACCCGCTGGCGTTCGCCGCCAGAGAGCTGATGCGGGTAATCTGTCAGTCGTTTTGCTGCGTGACGGATACCTACGCGATCAAGGCAATTTAATATCTCGCCACGTGCCGCTTCTCGTCGCATCCCGCGATGGAGTGAAAGCACTTCATAAAGCTGTTTTTCCAGGGTATGCAATGGATTTAACGACACCATTGGCTCCTGGAAGATCATGGCTATCTTATTACCGCGTACGCCGCGCAACGTTTGCTCGCTGGCATGAAGCAGCGATTCGCCATGAAAACGAATATCTCCAGCAAGATATTCAACCGGTGGGGAAGGGAGCAGACGTAAAATAGACAGTGCGGTAACGCTCTTGCCGGAACCTGACTCACCTACCAGTGCCAGCGTTTCGCCAGCCTCAATCTGTAGTGAAACATCATTCACTACGGTACGAACAGTTTGCTGATGGCGAAAACCCACCGACAAGTTTTCAATCGCTAACAGAGTTTGCGTCATGCTACACCGCCTTATTAGGATCAAATGCGTCGCGGACTGCTTCACCAATAAAGATCAGCAGAGACAACAATATCGCCACCGACAAGAAGGCGGTGATCCCAAGCCACGGTGCCTGAAGGTTATTTTTCCCTTGTAACAGCAGTTCGCCGAGCGACGGTGAACCGAGCGGCAGACCGAAGCCGAGGAAATCGAGCGAGGTCAGGGTAGTTATTGAACTGCATAAAATAAACGGTAAAAAGGTAAGGGTAGCGACCATGGCATTTGGCAACATATGACGCAGAATTATACTGCGATCGCTGACGCCAAGCGCCTGAGCTGCACGGATGTAGTCGAAATTGCGGGTACGTAAAAACTCTGCGCGCACCACGCCGACCAGACTCATCCAGCCAAACAAAACGGTAATTGCCAGCAGCCACCAGAAGTTAGGCTGCACGACACTGGAGAGCAGAATAATTAAAAACAGCGTTGGCATTCCCGACCATACTTCAATAAAGCGTTGTCCCCAGAGATCGATTTTACCGCCGTAATAGCCTTGTAGCGCCCCCGCCAGCACGCCCATCACGCTGGAACAGAGTGTCAACATCAAACCAAACAGAACTGAGATCCGCGTACCATACAGAATGCGCGCCAGCACATCGCCGCCATTGGCATCCGTTCCCAGCCAGTTTTGCCGGGAGGGTGGAGAAGGGAAGGGCTTATCGGTAGCAAAGTTGATACTGGTAGCACTAAAGCGAATCGGTGCCCACAGTACCCAGCCGTTATTTTCCAGCCGTTGTTTCAGCCACGGGTCCTGATAATCAGCCTGACTTGCCAGCGGACCGCCAAAATCGCTTTCGCTGTAGTTTTTCAACAACGGGAAATACCAACTGCCGTCATAACGCACCAGCAACGGTTTATCGTTGGCGATAAGTTCAGAACACAAACTCAAACCAAACAAGACGAGGAAAATCCATAACGACCAGTAACCGCGACGGTTATGACGAAAACGCGCCCAACGGGCCTGATTGACGGGGCTGAGTCGCGACATTAACGTCCCTCAAAATCTATACGCGGATCGACCAGCGTATAGCTGATATCACTGACAATATTCAGCAGCAGGCCAATCAGGGTGAAAATATACAAGGTACCAAACATTACAGGATAATCGCGCGAGACGGTCGCTTCGTAGCCCAGTAAGCCAAGACCATTGAGTGAAAACATCACCTCAATCAGCAGCGAGCCGGTAAAAAACATGCTGATAAACGTCGCCGGAAAACCGGCAATCACCAGCAGCATGGCGTTGCGGAACACATGTTTCCAGAGAATATTTTTTTCACTTACCCCTTTCGCACGGGCGGTCACCACGTATTGCTTGCGCACTTCATCAAGGAATGAGTTTTTTGTCAGCATGGTCAGCGCCGCAAAGCCGCCAATCACTGTCGCCAGCACCGGCAGCGTGATATGCCACAGATAATCGGTAATTTTCTGATACCACGGCAGCGAATCAAAGTTAGCGGAAACCAGGCCGCGTAGAGGGAACAGGTCGAAATAGCTGCCGCCTGCGAAGAAGACAATCAGCAGGATGGCAAACAAAAAGGCCGGAATGGCGTAGCCGATGATGATAAATGCGCTACTCCAGACGTCAAAGCGGCTACCATTATAAACAGCTTTGCGAATGCCTAACGGAATCGACACCAGATAGATAATCAGCGTGCTCCACAATCCGAGGGTGATGGAAACCGGCAGACTGTCTTTAATAAGTGTCAGCACCGAGGCGCTGCGAAACAGGCTGTCGCCGAAATCAAAGCGGATGTAGTCCCAGAGCATTTTGAAGTAACGTTCGTGGATCGGCTTATCGAAACCGTAGCGATGAGTGATCTCGGCGATCACTTCTGGATCTAATCCGCGTCCGCCACGGTAATTACTGTCGCTGATATTGCCGACGCCCGTTTGCGCATGGCTGGCACGAACACCTTCGCCGCCTGCGCCGGGTAATACTCCGGCATTACCAAACTCAATGGCGGCGATAGCCTGATCGACCGGACCGCCAGGCGCAATTTGCACGATGAAAAAGTTGATGGTGATAATCGCCCATAACGTTGGGATCACCAGCAACAGACGGCGAATCAGATAAGCGCCCATCTACTCTCCCTGTTGTCTGGCTGACGGCAGTTTGCCCGCTTTATTGACGTCATACCACCAGGTATCGATACCGAGGCTGTAAATGGGGCGCACTGCTGGGTGAGAGAATTTATCCCACCAGGCAAGACGGTCTTCCGCCATGTACCACATCGGCAGCATGTAATAATTCCACGTTAACACGCGATCCAGTGCGCGCCCCAACGGCAGTAATTTTTCTTTATTTCCCTGCGCGGCAATAATCTGGTTGATCAGCGAGTCGATAACCGGACTTTGCACGCCGGGGGCATTATAAGTGGAGTTGATATATTCCGATGACCAGGAAATCTGTAAATCGGAACTGGGCCACGGCATTGCTCGCCACACGCGCGGCATCATGTCATAGTCGCGACTGCGCATTCGGTTGGTGATTTGCGAGTTATCCACCTTGCGAATGTCCATATTGATGCCCAGCCGTTGCAGGCTGTGCTGGAACGGCAATACCCACTGACTATTGCTGCTCGAAGGCAGCAATAACTCAAAGCTGAGCGGTTGACCCGTTGTGGTATTTACGCGTTGCTGCCCCTTCAGCACCCAGCCCGCTTCGTTGAGAAGTTTGTCGGCTTTTAACAGGTTGTCACGATCGTAGCCATCGCCTTTGGATACCGGCGGCTGGTAGATTTGCGTGAAGACTTCTGGCGGTAACTCTTTTTTCATCGGCGCCAGAAGCACCAGTTCAGCTGCGTCGGGGTAATTTCTGGCCGCGTATTCGGTATTCTGAAAATAACTGTTAGTACGACTCCAGGCATTGTAAAACAACGCCTTGTTCATCCATTCAAAGTCAAAGGCGAGAGTGATGGCTTCCCGGACCCGGCGATCGCTGAATACCGGACGCTGGATGTTAAACGCCAGCCAGCGCGTATCCTGTGCTGATTCGTTCTTTTGCTCGTCTTTGATAATGTATTTTTTGTCGAAATTTTTACCGGTATAGCGCGTGGCCCAGTTTTTGGCGTCGTTTTCCATACGCAAATCAAAAGCGCCGGCTTTAAATGCTTCAAAGGCGACATTATCGTCGAGGTAATAATCGTAGCGAATGGTGTCGAAATTCCAGCGCCCACGGTTTACCGGTAAGTTTGCCGCCCAGTAATTTTTCACGCGGGAATAAACAATATTCTGCCCCATTTTCCAGGACGTAATTCGGTACGGACCACTGGCAAGTGGAGGCGTGGCGAGCGGGTCGCTAAGTTTGTGATCTTTCCAGTACTTTTCTGGAAACACCGGCAGCGAAAACAGACTAAGCATATCTTCTTTACCGGGTTTGGCTAATTCAATGCGCACGGTTAAAGGCGCAATGGCTTTAACGGTAGTGCCTTTATAAACCAGACGAAATTGCGGCACGCCTTCGGTCATAAATTTTTGAAAAGTGAATTCAACATCGCGGGCAGTAATGGGCGAACCATCATGAAAACGGGCGCGCGGATTAATTGCGACCTCCACCCAGGAATAATCGTCAGCATAGCGCGCGCTTTCGGCAATCAGCGGGTAATAACTGCCTGGCTCGTCATCGGAGGTGGTAAATAGCGTGTCGTACAGCTGCTCGGTACGTGCGCCAGGGTTACCGCGCAGTGCATAGCGGTTGAAATTATCGAAGGTTCCAATGGAGGATAACGTTATTTGCCCACCTTTTGGCGCGGCGGGGTTCACATAATCAAAATGGTTGAAATTAAACGCGTACCGGGGTTCTCCCAGCACCGCAAAGGCATAGCTTTCCTTGATAGCCTGCGCCTGCACACCAAAGGTGAACAGAGCGATAAACAGCAGCAGTATGCGCACAATCATCTGCAACGGATTTCCTTTTACTCATCATTAGCCGCAATCCGGCATACTTTCACTATGAATAATAAGGGACGCACGCACACCTTACCACTGTGGCGTATGAGGTTTCTCCAGCCAGCGGATAAAATCATCCAGCGGCAGGGGGCGGCTAATCCAGTAACCTTGCAGGAAATTAACGCCACGTTCGCGCAGCCAGCGCGCCTGTTCCGGTGTTTCGACCCCTTCAGCAACTGTCAGCATATTGAGGCGTTTCGCCAGTGTCAGCACCGCGTCAAGTACCGGTGAGGTGACCGTTTCCGTACCTATGGCGTTGATAAAGCCACGGTCAATTTTCAGATAATCGAGTGTGAAGCGTTCCAGATAGATAAGCGCACTGTGTCCGGTGCCGAAGTCATCAATGGCAATTTCTACGCCGACAGAATGCAGCCATGCGAAAAGCTGTGATGCTTCATGCTCTTTCAGCATATCGCGTTCGGTAATTTCCAGTACAATCTGGAAATGGTGCGCAGGCAGGGAGGCAATCAGCCGGTGTATATCGGCTTTAAAGCTCTCGCTGTGCAGATGATCCGGCGCGATGTTAATGCCAAATTTCACGCCCACCGGCAGTACGTTTTCTAATTTTGCGGCATCACGCGCAATCAGCTCAAACAGATGCTGGGTGAGAGGCACAATCATCTTTTGCGATTCGGCATAGTGAATGAAAGCATCCGGGGGAATTTCACCCACTACCGGGTGACGCCAGCGTAGCAGTACTTCCAGGCCGGTTACCCGCAGTGTTTGTGCATCAACCACCGGTTGATACACCACGTAAAATTGCTCACGTTTGATGGCCATCATAATTTCTCTGCCAGGGCGCATACGCACGCTCATCAGGTAATAGCAGAGCAGGCCAACGACAGTTCCACTCATGCCTCCGAGTAAAAACGCGTACCACACATCGTTCCATGTCCAGTCATCAGCATAAAGCCGAACGGTCAGCGGAAGGCCTGCAATTTTGGTTTCGCGTACAGGCGTGCCGGTTAACTCACGGACGTTCATCAAATGCGACGTAAAGGTCGATAGCGCAGTATCACCAATAATGAGTGCGATACCGTTGAAATCTTGCTGGTGATAGCTATAGAAAATATAAGGCGTCAGGTTCAGATTCAATGCCGCAAAAACGCCGCTATTTTTTAATAAAGGGTTACGATACCAGATGACGATCGTTGGTTTATTGGGCACCATCGGTGTGCCTGGCAATATTGCCATATCAATATCTTTGCCGATATTTAGTGCCGGGATCAGTTCACTGAGTGGGATATCCATCTCACCAGTCGCAGATGAGCAGAAGCTTTTTTTATCCTTTACCAGCACAAACGTTCGCACATTCATGCTAAATGCTGCGCGTGCAGTCAGCTCCGGGTTTGCTTGCTGGCAGGTATCTAAGGTAAGCGGCTGGAGCCTGTCAGTGGTGGATTTCAGGTCGGCAAAATAGGTATTGAGATATTTTTGTACGTCGTTAATCAAGGTGTCGTATTTGACTTCGTGTTTATGCCAGGCCACTAAAAACTGAAGACAGCTGACCAGTATCGCAATCATCACGCCCGCAATAATGCAGGTGAGCAGGATCTTACGTCCAGAAGAGGGAGCTCGTATGAACATGGTTCCGATAATATCCTGAAAATACGACAACACTAAAAGGAAAGAATGACGGGACTATAGCCTGGTTCAAGATGTGGAAACATCATTTTCTCGGATCAGAAAAACCAAAAAGCACTGCCTAAGCAGTGCTTTTCGTTAACTCGTCAGGATAGCCAAGGGATTGCATCCAAACGATTTATTAGCTACGGCTGAGAACCCGACGTGCTTCGTTGTAACGCTTCTTCCAGTACGGCTCATTCATGCTGGAAATAATTACACCACTGCTGGTGGATGCGTGAACAAACTGATTATTACCGATATAAATACCGACATGGCGTCCGGTTGAACCCGCGCGGAACAGGACTAAGTCGCCTGTACGCAAATTACTGCGGGAAACTGATTTCCCCATTTCCTGCTGTTCATACGTTGAACGCGGAAGTTCTAAGCCAAATTGTTCACGGAATGTACGTTGTACAAAACCAGAACAATCGATACCTTTTTTGGTGCTGCCGCCCAGACGATAACGAACGCCTTTCCAGTCAGCATACTGATCCATAATTCGCGATTTCACGTCGACATTACGAACCAGGTTTTCAAATTCATCCTGAGAAGCTTGCAGTGATGATGTTTCACTACCCACTGCACGTGTCTCAGGATGCATATTCTTTGCGGTGTTGTTTGCACTACATGCAGAAAGCAGAACCGCTACTGCAATCGCGGGAATGCCGCGCAAGATATATCTCAAAATCGGTTGAGATTTGACCATGTTGTTTGTTTTCCCTTGAAGTCCTTAACGATAAATATCGTTATAAAAAAATGCCAAGCGACACGAGACTAATTACCTGGGCATGTTGAAACAATTCCTTAAGGCCAAATCTGTGGACTAACGCACAAAATTATATGCTGTGAGGATAATTTAACGCCGAGGCAAAACGAGTTCGAGATTACCCGATTGGCGCGGTCTTGGCGAGCGGTTTTACATGATTTTTTATAAGAAAAAGTGATACAGAAAGTTAATAAGTGGGATTGGTCAATTAAAGAACAATTGTGCGAAAAACATGCAATCCATTCATTTACTTAAAGAATGAGCACTGTGTTCGATGAATGAAAGCAATGGTGCGTATCATCAGGATTATCCTCACTATAAAAATAAACCTGATGATGTTAATTACTGTGAGTTATTTGTTTTGGAAATGTTTACTTTTTCCCGGTAGTGATTTGTCAAAAAAGGTGATTAATCGATCACTTAATGGCGTCAATAGCACCCAGGGTAAACCGATCAATATCACGGTCATGGAGCCGACAATGATATCGGTAAACCAGTGTGCACCAATCATTACTCTGGGAAATGCAAAAACCACAAAAATAATAATGCCGATAAGACCTGCGACTTTTCCGAAATAACGCCACATAAAGGCGGAAAAAATAAGTAGCATCATGCCGTGATCGCCGGGAAAGCTATCTCGTGATGCATCTTTCGTGGGTACAGGTAGCAGTTCGCTGACGCGGTTAATATCTGTAAAGGTTAATGTCGGACTGGCTCGTTTGACCGGAATTAATGCCTGACCCAACTGGTTTAATACCACTGCGGTTAACAGCATTACCAGCCCAATAATTACGATACGCCGTCTTCCGGAGGCGTTTTCTCTCAGCCAGAAACTCAGCATCAGCATTCCCATTGCCAGCAGTGAACAACCGTCGAAGGCACGATTATTGGTCAATGCAACCAGCCATAAAAAGGCCTTACTTTCGACCAGTTTCTGATTAAAAAAATAAAAAATATCCGCATCAATCGGTAACCAGAATCCATGATTAACGGGTATGTACCAGGAAAGAAACAGCACGAGGCCGACAACGTTCAACAACACTATTTGCGGCAAATTTTTAATCATATTTTCTCTAATTATCTTACTGAAAAACGCAGGCAACCTTACGCGCTGGTCGCTAAACGAAGCTTCAACAGCGCGCTTTGTAAGGCGTTCCAGTCAGTTTCGCCGCTGGAGATCAGCTCAATACGGCTATCCGGCGGTGCAACGTTTTGCGTTTCAATGTGCAGGTCATCGCCCTGTCGGTTGATTCGCACCAGCCCTTCTGGAATGCGCATTACGCCTTTTACGCGTTCCACCGGTGCAAGTCGTGCCCATTCCAGAATGCCAATGGTGTCGAACACCGTGTCGGCGTCAAAAATCCAGCCGCAGGCCTGATGTCCTTGTCCGCTGTTCAGACTGCGACGCCAGCGTTGATGTTCTGGCAGACTTAAAGCCGCTAACCCTTTTTTCACGGTATGCTGATGTGAATGGGCGGCGCTGGCAGGCAACTCGGTTAAATTGCGACGGGGTAAATCCAGAAGATGACCTTCAATTTGCCCATGTTCGCAGTGAATTAATTGCCGATCGCCACCATTTTGTTGCCACCAGCGTTGCAACGCTTGCTCGCTTTCGGGCGTCGTGCGGTCGGATTTATTGGCAACAATGATGTCTGCGGCAGCCAACTGGTCACGGAAGTTTTCATTTTTGACGCTTTTTTCGTCCAGCAGCAGGCGTGGGTCGAGAATACACAACGTGGCGCGCAAGTCGATCCAGGGTTCATAGACTGGTGCGGTTAATAGATCGAGGATCTGTTTCGGATGGCCCAGCCCGGTTGGCTCTATCAACAAGCGGTCTGGTTTTCCCTGGCGCAGCAAAGTATTCAACCCTACCTGCATGGGTAAACCATTAACGCAGCACATGCAGCCGCCGGGGATCTCTTTCAGCAATGCGCCGCTATCGGCGAGCAAAGCGCCATCAATTCCGACTTCCCCAAATTCATTAACCAGTACCGCCCATTTTTCGTTTGGATCTTTATGGGCTAGCAGATGAAGAATCGACGTGGTTTTCCCGCTGCCGAGAAAACCGGTGATGAGGTTGGTCCTGGTCACAGCGGCTCCGCAATACTCTGATAAGTTAACTGTGCGTTAATCCTGGCTAAAAAAGGCAGAAAAGAGAAGGGGAGAGCGGACGAAGGCGGGCTTCATCCGCTTTAACCGCAGAAATCGTTAAATTTTGAGAGTGTTTAATAGCGCCTGATGCGCCCCAAACTGCGCGATTTGTTGCCAGGCTTGTTCGATAGCCTGCACAAAATGCGGGTTATTTGGCAGGTCATCACCGAAAACTTCACGCAGAGAAAGCAGGGCGATTACGCGTTGTTCACTGCTGCTGTTCGCAACCAGGTCGCGAATTTTATCGCTAAGTGGATCGCGAACATCAATAGCATTTCCGGCATCATCAACACCGCTCACATACCGCATCCAGCCTGCAACGCCTAATGCCAACAATGACCAGTCTGTTCCGCGCGCCAGATGTATGCGAATGCCTGCCAGCATACGCTGCGGTAATTTTTGGCTGCCATCCATCGCGATTTGCCAGGTCTTATGTTTCAGCGACGGGTTAGCAAAACGTGCAATTAACTTATCCGCATATTGTGTTAAATCGACATCTTTGATCCGCAGCGTCGGCGCCTGCTCATCCAGCATTAACGTTCTGGCGGCACGGCGAAATGCGCGATCCTGCATACAATCACTGATGTGGGCGAATCCTGCGAGATAACCCAGATAAGCGAGAAAAGAGTGACTACCATTAAGCATACGCAGTTTCATCTCCTCCCACGGCAGGACATCATTCACCATTTGTACACCTGCGACTTCCCAGGCAGGGCGCCCCGTGACGAAGTTATCTTCCACCACCCATTGGATAAACGGCTCGCAGCTAATCGCACAGGGATCATTTACGCCCAGATGTTGGCTAATTTCCTCCAGTGATTCGTCGGTTGCTGCCGGGACAATGCGGTCTACCATGGTTCCCGGAAAGCTGACGTGATCTTTTATCCATTCCGCAAGTTCTGGCGAACGTTTTTCCGCCATCCCCAGCACCGCGTTTTTCACCACATGGCCATTATCGGGAATGTTGTCGCAGGAGAGCACGGTAAACGGTGCAAGGCCGCGTTCACGGCGGCGTTTCAGTGCTTCGACGAGAATGCCTGGCGCGGAGTGAGGCTCTTCAGGGTTTTGTAGATCGTGAATAATCCGCGAATTGCTGGTGTCGAGTGCACCGGTCGCCGGGTCAATGCAATAGCCTTTTTCGGTAATCGTCAGGGAAACAATTGCCACCTGCGGCTCGCAAAACTTCTCAATAATTGCCGCTAATGAATCCAGTTTTGCATTCAGGCACTCGCGAACGGCTCCAATAATAATCGCCTGGTTACCGTCTGCGCCTTTCTCTAACACGGTGTATAAATGATCCTGCGCGCGAAGCTGGCTCATCAGCTGATCACCACTGAACAGGCTGATTTCACAAATTCCCCAGTCACCACCCAACGCACTCAGCACACGGTCGGTTAATAGTGCCTGATGCGCACGGTGGAAGGCTCCAAACCCAAAATGAACGATACGGGATTTCAATTGTTGCCGATCGTAGCGGGGCGAGTGTACGTGCTGCGGGAGTGTAACGGAGGCGATTGTATTCATAGGAGTCACGTCTTAGTAACGATTAATTAACAACGACAGTGTAAAGTTATATGACAGCAATTGAAATTGGTCTGGATTGTTAATGCGGTGAAGTGTGAGGGCGATCAATGTACTGGTGAATATTGCGGGAGAACGATGTTCAGGAAGCGCAAAATAGAAGATTGGTATAATAAATTAAAAAAGGGACAGCCTGAGCTATCCCTTTTCTGAATGTGGCTGAAATTAGTCAGCACGTCCCATATAACGGCGTTCTTCTATATGGATACGAATTTTTTCGCCCGGGCTTAAATATTCTGGTACTTGAATGACCAGACCGGTGCTCAATGTCGCCGGTTTGTTACGGGCGCTGGCAGACGCGCCTTTGATGCCCGGTGCGGTTTCAACGATTTCCAGATCAACGGTTTGCGGCAGTTCAAGTGCCAGCAGTTGACCGTCCCAGGTCAGAACCTGCATATCCGGCATACCGCCTTCTGGCATAAACATCAGTTCTTCTTCGATCTGATCTTTTGTGAAGGTATACGGGGTATAGTCTTCTTTATCCATAAAGACATATTCGTTGCCATCGACGTAGGAGAAGTCAACGTAACGACGGGTCAGCGTTACGGTGTCAACGATATCATCGCCTTTGAAGCGTTCTTCCACTTTCAGCCCGGTACGGACATCAGAAAAACGCATTTTATACAGCGTAGCGGCACCACGGGCGGTTGGCGACTGAATATCAATATCCTTAACCAGCAGCAATTTGCCGTTGTAATTCAGTACCATACCTTTTTTAATTTCGTTCGCTCTTGGCATCGAAAAATTCCTGTTATCGAAAATGTCAAAAATATCGCGTCAAACTACTCGCGACGAGCCTTTCAGGCAAGTGGTATTCGCACTTTTGCTGGTGCAAAAAAGGTGGTACTGTGCACGCTCATCAATCCGGTGGTTAACCTTAAGAGAACAACGTATGGAATGCCGTCCGGATTGCGGGGCGTGTTGCACTGCCCCTTCAATTTCCAGCCCTATACCCGGTATGCCAAATGGCAAGCCCGCCAATACGCCCTGCATTCAGCTTGATGAACAGCAACGTTGTAAAATTTTTACATCGCCGCTACGTCCGAAAGTTTGCGCAGGTTTACAAGCCAGTGCTGAAATGTGCGGTAACACGCGTCAGCAGGCGATGACCTGGCTTATCGATCTGGAAATACTGACCGCGCCTTAAACATCTTTAATCCGCAGTAAGCAGAACAGAGTGGCGATAATCATCACCATCGCAAACCAGAACACGGCGTGATAATTCCAGATTTCGGCGACTATGCCCGCCACTGACCCCGCGATGATCCAGCCCACACGCGAGGTATTGGTATAGAGCGTGGTTGCTGAACCCGCCTGACCAGGCATCAGATCCTGAAAATAGAGCATCCCGATGCCACCCAGAATGCCAATAAAAATAGCATTCAGTAGCTGCAAGCCCAACAGAATGACAGGTGAATGCGCCATCAGCATACCTGCGTAAAAACAGACGCCACCCACGGCGGCAACGCGCATTAAGAAACGCTTACCCAGACGTTTGGCAAAATAACCCGCAATCAACATGGTCGGGATTTCCAGGCCTGCGGCGGTTCCCATCATCACGCCCGCCAGTTTCTCAGGAAGATGTAATTCGTTGATAATAAACAGTGGCATGTTGATGATGTACAGGCTATTTGACCCCCACATCAACGTACAAATGACAAACAGCAGTAGCGTATCGCGACGATTACGGCGCGGCGCTTCAACCGTGCCGGTCGCCAGCGGAACCTCTTTTTGCATCGATGGTAAAAAGAGCCACACCATCACGCCGCAGATAATAAACGCCACTGCTGCGCTGAGATACATCACCGTAAAGCTGAACCCCATCGCCAGAGCATAAGCCAGCGGCGGACCAATGACCCATGCCAACGAAACCTGAGCACGTAAAAAAGAGCTGAACATCACAGCTTCACGCCCGGTTTTGTCAGCGTGCTCACGGGCAAGAGCAAACATTTGCGGGTTGGCGGTAGAGCCAAAACTACTAAGAAAGACACCAACGAACAGCAAAACAAAGTAGTTGCGGTTCCAGGCAAAAAGGGTGCAGGCCAGCACGCCTAACAGGCAGCAAAAGACAATCAGTGATTTACGATCGCCGCGCTTATCAGAGCGTCCAGCGAGAAACTGACTCACCAGAATCCCGATGACAGCACTGCCGGTAAAGAAGAATCCCACCATCGCCGGACGGGCGTGCACTTCATCGGTAAGGAATATACTGAGAGTTGGGGTTTGCAGAGCGCCCGCAATACCGGTGAGAAAGGCAACGATTAAAAACGCCGTCGATGTCAGGTCAAACGATTTCGCGCTGGAGACTGCGGGGGAGTTATGCATGCTGGTCGATCACTGAAAGATGGAGACGCGGAGTTTACGCTGCTTGTCAGAAAATAAACAGTCAGTGAAATCAAACTCGCCACGAATAATCAAAATGCCATTTCACTCTTGTTGATTGTCTGCTGACGCTGCTGAAATGAAATTGCTGACAACGGATTCTCCTGTCAGCAATTAGGAAAAATGACAAAAAATTGTGCAGCACATCAAACTTTTGGTCATAACTTTACAGCTTCCCTTGCGTGCTGAAACAGAAGTATTATGCTTTCTTGAAACGTTTCAGCGCGATCTTGTCTTTAACCCTAAGCCAGGTTGGCGCTTTTTTCTCATAGAGGCTGAATCGTTTCAATTCAGCAAGAGAGGAGAACTATGTTCCAGTTATCCGTACAGGACATCCATCCGGGCGAAAAGGCCGGAGACAAAGAAGAGGCGATTCGCCAGGTCGCTGCGGCGCTGGTGCAGGCCGGTAATGTAGCTGAAGGCTACGTCAATGGCATGCTGGCGCGCGAGCAGCAAACCTCAACGTTCCTCGGCAATGGTATTGCCATTCCCCACGGCACCACCGACACCCGCGATCAGGTGCTTAAAACCGGCGTTCAGGTGTTTCAGTTCCCGGAAGGCGTCACCTGGGGTGACGGTCAGGTGGCGTACGTGGCGATCGGTATTGCCGCCAGCTCGGACGAACATCTGGGTCTGCTGCGCCAGTTGACCCACGTACTGAGCGATGATTCCGTTGCTGAACAACTGAAGTCAGCCACCACAGCAGAAGAACTGCGTGCGTTGCTGATGGGCGAAAAGCAGAGTGAACAGCTGAAGCTCGACAACGAAATGCTGACGCTGGATATCGCCGCCAGCGATCTGCTGACTCTTCAGGCGCTGAACGCTGCGCGTCTGAAAGAAGCGGGGGCCGTTGACGCCACCTTCGTCACCAAAGCCATCAATGAACAGCCGCTGAATCTCGGACAGGGCATCTGGCTGAGCGATAGCGCCGAAGGCAACCTGCGTAGCGCGATTGCGGTAAGCCGTGCGGCAAATGCTTTTGATGTGGACGGCGAAACGGCAGCCATGCTGGTGAGTGTGGCAATGAATGACGATCAGCCCATCGCTGTTCTTAAGCGTCTCGCCGATCTGTTACTCGACAATAAAGCTGACCGTTTGCTGAAAGCGGATGCGGCAACATTGCTGGCACTGCTGACCAGCGATGATGCGCCGACTGACGACGTGTTAAGCGCGGAGTTTGTGGTGCGCAACGAACACGGCCTGCATGCTCGTCCAGGCACCATGCTGGTCAATACCATTAAACAATTTAACAGTGATATTACCGTGACAAACCTTGATGGCACCGGCAAACCGGCAAACGGACGTAGTCTGATGAAAGTTGTGGCACTTGGCGTTAAGAAAGGTCATCGCCTGCGCTTTACCGCTCAGGGGGCGGATGCTGAACAGGCACTGAAGGCAATTGGCGACGCCATCGCCGCAGGTCTTGGGGAGGGCGCGTAATGAGCAGACGTGTTGCTACGATCACCCTCAATCCGGCGTATGACCTTGTTGGTTTCTGCCCGGAAATTGAACGCGGCGAAGTGAACCTGGTGAAAACCACCGGTCTTCATGCGGCGGGTAAAGGTATCAACGTTGCCAAAGTTCTGAAAGATCTGGGTATTGATGTCACCGTTGGCGGCTTCCTGGGTAAAGACAATCAGGACGGATTTCAGCAACTGTTCAGCGAGCTGGGCATTGCCAACCGTTTCCAGGTTGTACAGGGGCGTACCCGCATTAACGTTAAGCTGACGGAAAAAGACGGCGAAGTCACTGACCTCAATTTCTCGGGGTTTGAAGTCACTCCTGCCGACTGGGAACGCTTTGTGACTGATTCTCTGAGCTGGCTCGGTCAGTTTGATATGGTCTGTGTCAGCGGCAGCTTACCGTCAGGCGTCAGCCCGGAAGCATTCACCGACTGGATGACTCGCCTGCGTAGTCAGTGTCCTTGCATTATCTTTGATAGTAGCCGCGAAGCATTAGTGGCAGGTTTGAAAGCGGCACCGTGGCTGGTGAAACCTAACCGTCGCGAGCTGGAAATCTGGGCAGGCCGTAAACTGCCTGAAATGAAAGATGTCATTGAAGCTGCACATGCGCTACGTGAACAAGGTATCGCGCATGTCGTTATTTCACTGGGTGCCGAAGGCGCGCTTTGGGTTAATGCCTCCGGCGAATGGATCGCCAAACCACCGTCAGTCGATGTCGTAAGCACTGTTGGCGCAGGGGATTCCATGGTTGGCGGCCTCATTTATGGCTTGCTGATGCGTGAATCCAGTGAACACACACTGCGTCTGGCAACGGCTGTTGCAGCCCTGGCGGTCAGTCAAAGCAATGTGGGTATTACCGATCGTCCGCAGTTGGCCGCAATGATGGCGCGCGTCGACTTACAACCTTTTAACTGACAGCAGGAGAGGCATAATGAAAACGCTGCTGATTATTGACGCTAATCTCGGTCAGGCACGCGCCTATATGGCGAAGACCCTGCTGGGCGCGGCGGCGCGAAAAGCAAAACTGGAAATCATCGACAATCCGAACGACGCTGAAATGGCGATTGTTCTGGGTGATTCCATCCCGAACGACAGCGCGCTGAACGGTAAAAATGTCTGGCTGGGCGATATTTCCCGCGCAGTCGCGCACCCTGAGCTGTTCCTGAGTGAAGCCAAAGGCCATGCGAAGCCTTACACTGCGCCGGCCGCTGCGACAGCACCGATTGCCGCCAGCGGCCCGAAACGCGTGGTTGCGGTGACTGCTTGCCCAACTGGCGTAGCACATACCTTTATGGCTGCTGAAGCCATTGAAACCGAAGCGAAAAAACGTGGCTGGTGGGTGAAAGTTGAAACCCGTGGCTCCGTTGGTGCGGGTAACGCGATCACGCCTGAAGAAGTGGCAGCAGCGGATCTGGTGATTGTGGCAGCAGATATCGAAGTGGATCTGGCGAAATTTGCCGGTAAACCGATGTATCGCACTTCTACCGGTCTGGCGCTGAAGAAAACGGCGCAGGAGCTGGATAAAGCGGTTGCTGAAGCGACGCCTTACGAACCGGCGGGCAAAGCTCAAACGGCAACCACTGAAGGTAAGAAAGAGAGTGCAGGCGCGTACCGTCACTTGCTGACAGGCGTTTCCTACATGCTGCCAATGGTGGTTGCGGGTGGTCTGTGTATCGCGCTTTCCTTTGCTTTTGGTATCGAAGCGTTTAAAGAGCAAGGGACGCTGGCGGCGGCGCTGATGCAGATTGGCGGTGGTTCAGCCTTTGCGCTGATGGTGCCGGTACTGGCGGGGTACATTGCCTTCTCCATTGCCGATCGTCCGGGTCTCACGCCGGGTCTGATTGGCGGTATGCTGGCGGTCAGCACAGGTTCTGGCTTCATTGGCGGGATTATTGCGGGCTTCCTGGCGGGTTACATCGCGAAGTTAATCAGTACGCAACTGAAACTGCCACAGAGTATGGAGGCGCTGAAACCGATTCTGATCATTCCGCTGATTTCCAGTCTGGTGGTCGGTCTGGCGATGATCTACCTGATCGGTAAACCGGTTGCTGGCATCCTCGAAAGTCTGACTCACTGGCTGCAAACCATGGGTACTGCGAATGCGGTTCTGCTGGGCGCGATCCTCGGTGGCATGATGTGTACTGACATGGGCGGTCCGGTAAACAAAGCGGCGTACGCGTTTGGTGTTGGTCTGCTGAGTACCCAAACCTATGGCCCGATGGCGGCGATTATGGCGGCAGGTATGGTGCCACCGCTGGCAATGGGTCTGGCAACAATGGTGGCGCGTCGCAAATTCGACAAAGCGCAGCAGGAAGGCGGCAAAGCGGCTCTGGTACTTGGCCTGTGCTTTATTTCGGAAGGTGCAATTCCGTTTGCTGCCCGTGATCCGATGCGAGTGCTGCCGTGCTGTATCGTTGGTGGGGCGCTGACTGGCGCAATCTCAATGGCGATTGGTGCGAAACTGATGGCACCGCACGGTGGTCTGTTTGTTCTGCTGATCCCTGGCGCCATTACGCCGGTACTGGGTTACCTGGTGGCAATTATTGCTGGTACGCTGGTGGCGGGTCTGGCCTATGCCTTCCTGAAACGTCCGGAAGCGGACGTTGTGGCGAAAGCAGCATAATAAAACGTGAACTACAGGGCAGAAATTTTCTGCCCTGTATCATTTGATGAGTGCAAGATGAGTGATAAATTGTTGACGGCAATTCTATGATTTTGAATGGTTTTATTTTCCAATAGAAAGCTGACACTCTCATCAAACAGTAACGTCATTTCCTCAAGGGCAGATTAATTTCTGCCCTTTTTTATTGTTTCCGTTCTGTGCATCACTTCACAATTTCTTCGCTTTTTCTAAAACCGCCAATAATAGCGTTTTGTGAGCCTGTTCAAATCTGCTCATTTTGCCCCTCTGGCGGTAATTTACTTTAAGTAAAACATGCATACTATGAGCACATGTTTAAATATGAACACATGTTTAAACCGTCTTTGCAGTACCTATATTCTTGTGGATTGACAGAGTTGGTAATTTTTTACCAGGGGACGTGCTATGCGCGAAAAGGATTATGTCGTAATTATAGGTTCGGCGAATATTGATGTCGCCGGATATTCACATGAATCATTAAACTATGCGGATTCAAATCCAGGGAAAATAAAATTTACTCCCGGTGGAGTAGGGCGCAATATCGCACAAAACCTCGCATTGCTGGGGAATAAAGCCTGGCTACTGAGCGCAGTAGGCAGTGATTTTTATGGTCAATCGCTGCTAACGCAAACCAATCAATCCGGCGTTTATGTCGATAAATGTCTGATTGTGCCAGGGGAAAATACGTCGAGCTATTTATCATTACTCGATAATACCGGTGAAATGCTGGTTGCTATAAATGACATGAATATTAGCAACTGTATTTCAGCGGAATATCTCGCACAGCACCGTGAATTTATTCAGGGGGCTAAGGTCATTGTCGCAGACTGTAATATCAGTGAAGAGGCATTGGTCTGGATTCTGGACAATGCCGCCGACGTACCGGTATTTGTCGATCCGGTTTCGGCCTGGAAATGCGTCAAAGTACGTGAGCGATTAAGTCAAATTCACACCCTGAAGCCAAACCGTCTGGAAGCAGAAACCCTGAGCGGGATTGCGCTTTCCGGAAGTGAAGATGTGGCAAAGGTTGCCGCCTGGTTCCATCAACATGGCCTGAACCGATTGGTTCTGAGCATGGGTGGCGATGGTGTTTATTACAGTGATATCAGCGGCGAAAACGGCTGGTCTGCACCGATTAAAACCAATGTCATTAATGTTACCGGAGCGGGCGATGCCATGATGGCGGGACTTGCTTCGTGTTGGGTAGACGGAATGCCGTTTGCCGAATCTGTTCGTTTCGCACAGGGATGTTCGTCAATGGCGCTCTCCTGTGAATACACCAATAACCCCGATTTATCGATTGCCAACGTTATATCGTTAGTGGAGAACGCAGAATGTCTGAATTAAAAATTTCCCCTGAATTATTACAAATTTCCCCGGAAGTGCAGGACGCTTTAAAAAACAAAAAACCGATTGTGGCGCTGGAATCGACCATTATCTCTCACGGGATGCCGTTCCCGCAAAACGCCCAGACCGCAATTGAAGTAGAAGAAACTATTCGTCAACAGGGCGCTGTACCAGCCACTATCGCTATTATTGGCGGCGTGATGAAAGTGGGCTTAAGCAAAGAAGAAATTGAATTGCTGGGTCGTGAAGGACATAACGTAACGAAAGTTAGCCGTCGCGATTTACCTTTTGTTGTTGCTGCCGGAAAAAATGGTGCAACCACCGTTGCTTCCACCATGATTATTGCTGCGCTTGCAGGAATTAAAGTATTTGCCACCGGCGGTATTGGCGGTGTTCATCGCGGGGCGGAAAATACTTTCGATATTTCCGCCGATTTACAGGAACTGGCGCACACTAATGTCACCGTAGTTTGTGCCGGAGCAAAATCTATTCTCGATTTAGGCTTAACCACCGAATATTTAGAAACTTTCGGTGTGCCGTTGATTGGTTATCAGACCAAAGCATTGCCTGCGTTTTTCTGCCGCACCAGCCCGTTTGACGTCAGCATTCGTCTCGACAGCGCCAGTGAAATTGCCCGTGCAATGGCGGTGAAATGGCAAAGCGGGCTGAACGGTGGCCTCGTGGTAGCGAACCCGATCCCGGAACAGTTTGCTATGCCGGAACACACTATCAATGCGGCGATCGATCAGGCGGTAGATGAAGCTGAAGCTCAGGGAGTCATTGGTAAAGAAAGTACGCCATTCCTGCTGGCGCGCGTTGCTGAACTGACTGGCGGTGACAGCCTGAAATCCAACATCCAGTTGGTGTTTAACAACGCCATTCTGGCGAGCGAAATTGCCAAAGAATACCAGCGTCTCGCGGGTTAATTTCTGACGGGCAGAAAGCCGTCGCCCGTACTCATCATACATACCGAAACCTGGCGCTGGCGCCGGGTTTACGGGCATGAAGGGAAATCATTATGGATATAATGAGAAGTGTTGTGGGGATGGTGGTGTTACTGGCAATAGCGTTTGTGTTGTCAGTGAATAAAAAGAGCATCAGTTTGCGCACGGTTGGAGCCGCGCTGCTGCTGCAAATCGCCATTGGCGGCATTATGCTCTACTTCCCACCGGGAAAATGGGCGGTAGAACAGGCAGCATTGGGCGTCCATAAAGTCATGTCCTACAGCGATGCGGGTAGCGCCTTTATTTTTGGTTCGCTGGTGGGGCCGAAAATGGATGTCCTGTTTGATGGCGCGGGCTTTATCTTCGCCTTTCGCGTACTTCCGGCGATTATTTTCGTTACTGCGCTCATCAGTCTGCTGTACTACATTGGCGTGATGGGACTGCTGATCCGCATTCTTGGCAGTATTTTCCAGAAAGCCCTCAACATCAGCAAAATAGAATCTTTTGTCGCGGTCACCACCATTTTCCTTGGGCAAAACGAGATCCCGGCGATCGTTAAACCGTTTATTGATCGCATGAATCGCAACGAGTTGTTTACCGCAATTTGTAGCGGCATGGCATCTATTGCCGGTTCGATGATGATTGGTTATGCCGGAATGGGTGTGCCGATTGACTATCTGTTAGCTGCATCGCTGATGGCGATCCCCGGCGGTATTTTGTTTGCGCGTATTCTTAGCCCGGCGACCGAGCCTTCGCAGGTGACATTTGAAAACCTGTCGTTCAGCGAAACGCCGCCAAAAAGTTTTATCGAAGCAGCGGCAAGCGGTGCGATGACCGGACTGAAAATTGCCGCAGGTGTGGCGACGGTGGTGATGGCGTTTGTGGCGATTATTGCGCTGATCAACGGCATTATCGGTGGAATTGGCGGCTGGTTTGGTTTTGCCAATGCCTCTCTCGAAAGTATTTTTGGCTATGTGCTGGCACCGCTGGCGTGGATCATGGGCGTGGACTGGAGTGATGCCAATCTTGCGGGTAGCCTGATTGGTCAGAAACTGGCGATTAACGAATTTGTCGCTTACCTGAGTTTCTCGCCATATCTGCAAACGGGCGGCACGCTGGACGTGAAAACAGTTGCCATTATCTCCTTTGCGCTTTGTGGTTTCGCTAACTTTGGTTCTATCGGTGTTGTCGTTGGGGCGTTCTCGGCTATTTCGCCAAAACGCGCGCCGGAAATCGCCCAGCTTGGATTACGTGCGCTGGCAGCGGCTACGCTCTCCAACCTGATGAGTGCGACCATTGCCGGGTTCTTTATTGGGCTGGCGTAATGCTCGATTTGTAAGCCGGATAAGACGCGTCAAGCGCCGCATCCGGCTATCGCGCTATTGCAAATAATTTTTACTGCATCATCCCGGAGAATTTATTCTCCGGGTCCATCTCCAGCGCCAGTCCCAACAACTGCTTTCTGTTTTTAATCAGATACCCTTTCTTATTTTTAATTAATAAACCGTCGTGAATGAATTGTGCGAGAACATATAAAAGGTGTCGGTAAGAAACGCCTAAATACTCTGCCGCTTGCGTATGCTTTTCGTGATAAAGTTCACCTTCCTGCGAGAGTAATATAAATGCTGCCAGGCGATTCACTAACGGAAATGATTGATTCTGAGTTAAAGAAATAATATTGCGATAATTTTTATGACTTAAGGCGACGCAGAGTTTTCGTAAAAATAGCGTGTCGTTTAATAATAGCGGGCGGTAGTGTTTCATGGGGAGCGCAATACACCAACACTCTTCAATAGCCTGCACCGCACGCGGTTCATGGTCTTTATCGATTAACTCAATCTCGCCAATAAAACAGGGCGCGGCAAAGAAATCAATCAGCGACACGCGTCCATTGGCAAGCGTGGCGTAAAGCCTGGCGCGGCCTCGCGTCAGATAAAACAGCTAGGACGGCTGTTGCCCTTCCTGCACAATGTAGTCACGCGCTAAAAAATGAAACAGCCGCGTATCGGCTGAAACATCCGTTGAAAAGCACTCATTAAATGCGGACTCACCAATCAGTTGCTGTTTAAGTTCATTATTGTGGATTTCTTTCACGATGTTTATCCGCTATGAGATTTCTCATATTTAGCATACGTACGCTGTTGTTAAGATTCAATCATCGGCCGGTCGAATTTTCTTTGCTGTAGAAAAAATAACGCAACTTGAAACAGGGGAAATAAACAATGGAAAAGAGAAAAATTATTCTGGATTGTGATCCGGGTCATGATGATGCTATTGCCATAATGATGGCCGCGAAACATCCGGCGATTGATTTATTAGGTATTACCATTGTGGCGGGTAATCAGACGCTTGATAAAACATTAATTAATGGCCTGAATGTTTGTCAGAAACTGGAGATTAATGTTCCGGTTTATGCAGGGATGCCGCAGCCCATTATGCGTAAACAAATTGTTGCTGATAATATTCACGGCGAAACCGGTCTGGATGGCCCGGTGTTCGAACCGCTGACTCGTCAGGCAGAAAGCACCCATGCGGTGAAATACATCATTGATACCCTGATGGCAAGTGAAGGCGATATCACTCTGGTGCCGGTAGGGCCGCTTTCAAACATCGCCGTGGCGATGCGTATGCAACCGGCGATCCTGCCAAAAATCCGTGAAATTGTGCTGATGGGTGGCGCTTACGGAACAGGTAACTTCACGCCGTCTGCCGAGTTCAACATCTTTGCCGACCCGGAAGCCGCACGCGTGGTGTTCACCTCCGGCGTTCCGTTGGTGATGATGGGCCTCGATCTCACTAACCAGACCGTGTGTACCCCGGATGTGATTGCGCGGATGGAAAGGGCGGGCGGCCCTGCTGGCGAGCTGTTCAGCGACATCATGAACTTCACTCTCAAAACGCAGTTCGAAAACTATGGCCTGGCTGGCGGTCCGGTGCATGACGCCACCTGTATCGGTTATCTAATCAACCCTGATGGTATTAAAACCCAGGAAATGTACGTCGAAGTGGACGTCAACAGCGGCCCTTGCTACGGGCGTACCGTCTGCGACGAGCTGGGCGTTCTCGGCAAGCCCGCTAATACCAAAGTCGGCATCACCATCGATACCGACTGGTTCTGGGGATTAGTCGAAGAGTGCGTGCGCGGCTACATCAAAACCCACTAAGTGTTGATAACAAGGCCGGATGATACGCGTCAAGCGTCGCATCCGGCAGCATTGTTACACCATCGGCACTAATGAAAGCGCGTTATCGGCAGACAGGGTAGGGTTATTTATGCTGCCGCTGGCGCGCGAAATTGCCGCGCAGGCCATCGCAAAACGGGCGCTGTCACGGAAACTGTTTCCTTCCAGAAAGCTATACACCAGGCCTGCCATAAAACCATCGTCGGCACCAAAACTGTCCACCGTCGTATGCGTTGGCGCAGTCAGCAAAAATTGCTCGCCATCCTTTTCGCTGCAATAAACGGATTCATCGGGCAAATAAACAAACAGTTGCTGAACACCTTGCTGATGCAACGCATTCACTGCGGCATTACGGTCAGCATCGC
Source organism: Escherichia sp. MOD1-EC6475 (assembly GCF_003046645.1). Lineage (NCBI taxonomy): Bacteria > Pseudomonadati > Pseudomonadota > Gammaproteobacteria > Enterobacterales > Enterobacteriaceae > Escherichia > Escherichia sp. MOD1-EC6475. The sequence goes on from NZ_PZKQ01000003.1 coordinate 35,375, forward strand.
TGGTGATCGCCTTTCCCCATAAAATTTCCAGTTCCTGCAAAGTGGGTTTCAGGGTGTGAATATGCGCCAGCCAGTGTTTGATTTTGCTCGCTTTGAATTCTGAAACGGTATCGACAAATACCGGGATTTCATCGGCGAGGGTAAAGACCCACTCCAGCGCCTCGGCAGTCAGGTTGCAATCTGCCAGTACCACGCCCGCATGACGAAGTAAATCACGTGATCCGTTCAATAATTGCGGCGTTAACTGTTCCAGCAGATGGGTATCATTAATCGCCAATACGGTTTGTTCGTCTTGATTGGCAATTGCCAGATACGTCGATGTGCTTTGACCATGTAAACGAACGCAACCAGAGACATTCACCCCGGCACGGCGCGTCTCTTCTAAGAGCATCTCGCCATAAAAATCATCGCCAATCACCGAGAGTAAATGGACGTCGCGGCCTAACAATGCCAGATTGTGGGCGATATTGCGCCCAACGCCGCCTGCCGAACAATGAATCGTACCGGGATGAGAAGCTGCTTGCGGATAACGGATATCCGCCATCCCGCGAATATCCATATTGATTGTCCCCACCACTACGCAGTATTCCTGCTCAGTGAGAATGTAACCTTTGCCTTTAATCCGCCCTTTGCGCATTAAATCCATAATATGCGCCGCAACGCGCGAACGGCTAATTTGCAGCATGTCAGCAATTTCATTCTGCTGAATCAGCGGGTTACGCCGTAAAATTGCAAGGATCTCCTTTTCCCGGTTATTCATCTTCAGGCTACCGCTTTTTCAGTTTGTTGCGCTTTTAGCCAGGCGATCTCTTCTGCCCAGATATCCGGGTTGATGGTTTCAAGGATCAGCGGAATGCCGTCGAAACGGTCGTCCTGCATGATCCAGCGGAACGCATCATGACCGATATTGCCTTCACCGAGGCTATGATGGCGGTCAACGCGGCTGCCAAAGGTGCTTTTCGCATCGTTGAGGTGCATCCCACGCAGATATTTAAAGCCGACAATACGGGCAAAATCCGCGAACGTTTTTTCGCATTCGGCAGGAGTACGCAAATCATACCCGGCTGCGAAAGCATGGCAGGTATCAATGCAGACGCCAACGCGGGATTTATCTTCCACACCGTCGATAATCGCCGCGAGATGTTCGAATTTAAACCCTAAGTTGCTGCCCTGACCGGCGGTATTTTCAATCACCGCTGTCACGCCTTGTGTTTTATCCAGCGCAATGTTGATGGATTCCGCAATGCGCGCAAGGCAATCCTCTTCTGAAATCTGCATCAGATGGCTGCCAGGATGGAAGTTGAGCAAAGAAAGTCCCAGTTGTTCGCAACGCTGCATTTCATCTATAAACGCATCGCGTGATTTTTCCAGGGCTTCAGCGACCGGATGTCCGAGGTTAATCAGATAACTGTCGTGGGGAAGAATTTGCGCCGACGTGTAGTGATATTTTTCACAGGCGGCTTTGAATTCATCGATGGTCTGTGTCGTGAGGGGGGCGGCACGCCACTGACGTTGATTTTTGGTGAACAAGGCAAACGCGGTTGCGTCAATTTCGGCGGCGCGAATTGCGGCATTTGCCAGACCGCCAGCAGCACTAACGTGCGCTCCAATGTATTTCATGTGTGGACTCCTGTTAAACCCGCTGGAGGAAAACGGTAATGATAGCGGGTTAACAGGAGCAAGATGTAGTGGTTTATGCGATGACGCTTTGAATTACATAGTTAATCGCAGCACCACCAACAATCAGCCAGGCAAACAGTACCAGTGCCATCAGCAGAGGTTTCGCCCCGGCTTTTTTCAGCGCGCTGACGTGAGTAGTCAGACCCAGCGCCGCCATCGCCATTGCCAGCAGGAAGGTATCCAGCGTTACCAGCATGTTCACCACGCTCTGCGGTAACAGGTGGAACGAGTTAAAGATGGCAACCACGATGAACAGGATGGCAAACCACGGAATGGTGATTTTGCTTTTCTCGCCGCCATTAGCCCCAGACAGCTGTTTAACACGTGCCGCCAGCAGGATGAGGAACGGAGCCAGCATCATCACGCGCAGCATTTTGGAAATAACTGCTGCGTTTTCTGCATCCGGGCTGATGGCATGACCTGCCGCCACCACCTGCGCCACTTCGTGCACAGTAGAACCAATGTAGATACCGAAAGTTTCCGGACTAAACCATTGAGACATCAGCGGATATATCGCCGGGTAGAGGAAAATCGCGACGGTCCCGAAGATAACGACGGTTGCAACAGCCACGGTCACTTTACTGGCTTCCGCTTTCACTACCGGCTCAGTCGCCAGAACCGCCGCAGCACCACAAATACTGCTACCGGCACCGATCAACCAACTGGTGTGCTTATCCAGGCCAAACACTTTCTGCCCCAGGAAGCAGGCCAGCAGGAAGGTGCTGGACAGTGTCAACACGTCAATGATGATCCCACTGATACCGACATCGGCAATTTGTGAAAACGTCAAACGGAAACCGTAAAGAATAATACCCAGACGTAGTAAATGTTGCTTGGCAAACAGCACACCGCCGTCACAGCTTTTCCAGATATGCGGATATACTGTGTTACCTAAAACCATCCCCAACAAGATTGCGAGAGTGAGGGCACTAAACCCGGCACCCGCAACAGCGGGAATGGAACCACCCCACAGGGCGACCCCGGTGATAACTGCACTCAGGGCTAACCCCGGAATGAAATGCCACAGTGTACGATGTTGTTTCTGTAAGGTGATATTCGTCATAACCCTCTCCTTTATCCGGGCATAAGGTTACGACTAACTGGTTTAAAAATAAAATTGATTATATATTTATAATTAATCTTTATAAGTGGTAAGCGACTATGCACATCACCCTTCGACAGTTGGAAGTTTTTGCAGAAGTATTGAAAAGTGGATCCACCACCCAGGCGTCGGTGATGCTGGCGTTGTCGCAATCAGCAGTGAGCGCGGCGTTGACCGATCTGGAAGGGCAGCTAGGCGTGCAACTGTTTGATCGCGTGGGTAAAAGACTGGTGGTCAATGAGCACGGACGGCTGCTTTACCCGCGTGCGCTCGCGTTGCTGGAACAGGCCGTCGAAATCGAACAACTGTTTCGCGAAGACAACGGCGCGATTCGTGTCTACGCCAGTAGCACCATTGGTAATTACATCCTGCCCGCAGTTATCGCCCGTTATCGCCATGATTACCCGCAGTTGCCGATTGAACTTAGCGTTGGTAACAGCCAGGACGTGATGCAGGCGGTGCTGGATTTCCGCGTTGATATTGGCTTTATTGAAGGACCATGCCACAGCACTGAAATCATTTCTGAGCCGTGGCTGGAAGACGAGCTGGTGGTTTTCGCCGCGCCGACTTCGCCGTTGGCTCGTGGTCCGGTCACCTTAGAACAACTGGCCGCTGCGCCGTGGATCCTACGCGAACGCGGTTCCGGCACGCGGGAGATTGTCGATTATCTGTTACTGTCGCATTTACCGAAATTTGAGATGGCGATGGAATTAGGTAACTCCGAAGCTATCAAACACGCGGTGCGTCATGGGTTGGGAATTAGCTGCCTGTCGCGACGGGTAATAGAAGATCAATTACAGGCTGGCACATTAAGTGAAGTTGCTGTCCCTCTACCGCGCCTGATGCGTACGTTGTGGCGTATTCATCATCGGCAAAAACACCTTTCCAACGCGCTACGGCGCTTTCTGGACTATTGCGATCCCGCTAATGTGCCGCGTTAAGTCGCGATACAGGAACATGCTGGTGCTGTGTCGATTTCGTGACGCAGCGCCAGCGTCATGCATTCGCCAGAAAAGAGATTGGCTGCTTTACTTATAATTCCTGGGCGATCATGAAGGTCTCTTATAAAAGCGCATTTCTACCGGAAGGATTGCAAATCGTCTGCTACAATCGCGCCTCATTTTTAAGATGGATAGCATTTTTGTATGGTTTCCGAAACTAAAACAACAGAAGCGCCGGGCTTACGCCGTGAATTAAAGGCGCGTCACCTGACGATGATTGCCATTGGCGGCTCCATCGGTACGGGTCTTTTTGTTGCCTCTGGCGCAACGATTTCTCAGGCAGGTCCGGGCGGGGCGCTGCTCTCGTATATTTTGATTGGCCTGATGGTCTACTTCCTGATGACCAGTCTTGGCGAACTGGCGGCGTATATGCCGGTTTCTGGTTCGTTTGCGACTTACGGTCAGAACTATGTGGAAGAGGGCTTTGGCTTCGCGCTGGGCTGGAACTACTGGTACAACTGGGCGGTGACTATCGCCGTTGACCTGGTGGCTGCGCAGTTAGTCATGAGCTGGTGGTTCCCGGATGTTCCCGGTTGGATCTGGAGTGCGCTGTTCCTTGGCGTCATTTTCCTGCTGAACTACATTTCGGTCAGAGGCTTTGGTGAAGCGGAGTACTGGTTCTCACTGATCAAAGTCACAACAGTGATTATCTTTATCGTCGTCGGCGTGATGATGATTATCGGTATCTTCAAAGGCGCGCAGCCTGTGGGCTGGAGCAACTGGACGATAGGTGAAGCACCGTTTGCCGGTGGTTTTGCGGCGATGATCGGTGTGGCAATGATTGTCGGCTTCTCCTTCCAGGGAACCGAACTGATTGGTATTGCTGCGGGCGAATCTGAAGATCCTGGGAAAAATATTCCGCGTGCGGTGCGTCAGGTATTCTGGCGAATCCTGCTGTTCTATGTGTTTGCGATTCTGATCATCAGCCTGATCATTCCGTACACCGATCCAAGCCTGCTGCGTAACGACGTGAAAGACATCAGCGTCAGCCCGTTCACGCTGGTGTTCCAGCACGCGGGGCTGCTTTCTGCGGCGGCGGTGATGAACGCGGTCATTCTGACTGCAGTACTGTCGGCGGGTAACTCCGGTATGTACGCATCTACCCGTATGCTTTACACCCTGGCGTGTGACGGAAAAGCGCCGCGTATTTTCGCCAAACTGTCACGTGGCGGTGTACCGCGTAACGCGCTGTATGCCACGACGGTGATTGCCGGTCTGTGTTTCCTGACCTCCATGTTTGGTAACCAGACGGTGTATTTGTGGCTGCTGAACACCTCCGGGATGACAGGCTTTATCGCCTGGCTGGGGATTGCTATCAGCCACTATCGTTTCCGTCGCGGCTATGTATTGCAGGGACACGACATTAACGACCTGCCGTACCGTTCGGGCTTCTTCCCGTTGGGACCGATCTTCGCTTTCATTCTGTGTCTGATTATTACCCTGGGCCAGAACTACGAGGCGTTCCTGAAAGATACCATCGACTGGGGCGGCGTAGCGGCAACGTATATAGGTATCCCGCTGTTCCTGGCCATCTGGTTTGGTTACAAGTTGATTAAAGGAACCCACTTCGTGCGTTACAGCGAAATGAAGTTCCCGCAGAACGATAAGAAATAAGTCTCCTCCCTTCCTTGTTAAGCCCTCTCAACCGAGAGGGCTTTTTCTTTTCCTTGATATTCATGCGGATATAAAATTTAACAATTGAATTGATAATTGTTATCGTTTGCATTATTGTTACGCGGAAATCAAAAAAGGCTGACAAATCAGAGGCTGTTCAGGCTTTCTGGAGTGATCTCCTGCCTATAAAAAGTCCACCGCGATGCTGCCGTACGCAAGGGGACGTGAAGAAGATGTGAGCGATAACCCATTTTATTTTCGTAGTTACCTCATGGAGATATGGAATGTTTAGGTTGAACCCTTTCGTACGGGTCGGGCTGTGTTTGTCCGCAATTTCTTGTGCATGGCCTGTGTTGGCGGTTGATGATGATGGCGAGACGATGGTTGTCACCGCATCTTCCGTTGAACAAAACCTTAAAGACGCACCTGCCAGTATCAGCGTCATTACCCAGGAAGACCTGCAGCGTAAACCAGTACAGAACCTGAAAGATGTCCTCAAAGAAGTGCCGGGCGTACAACTGACTAACGAAGGGGATAACCGCAAGGGCGTCAGTATTCGTGGGCTGGACAGCAGTTACACGCTGATTCTTGTCGATGGTAAACGCGTTAACTCCCGCAATGCTGTCTTTCGCCACAATGACTTTGATCTGAACTGGATCCCGGTTGATTCCATCGAACGTATTGAAGTGGTACGTGGCCCGATGTCCTCGTTGTACGGTTCTGATGCGCTTGGCGGCGTGGTCAATATCATCACCAAAAAAATCGGTCAAAAATGGACGGGCACTGTTACGGTCGATACCACCATTCAGGAACATCGCGATCGTGGTGACACGTACAACGGTCAGTTCTTCACCAGCGGGCCATTAATTGACGGTGTGCTGGGAATGAAAGCCTACGGCAGCCTGGCGAAACGTGAAAAGGATGACCCGCAAAACTCAACCACCACTGATACCGGAGAAACACCGCGTATTGAAGGATTCTCCAGCCGCGACGGCAATGTCGAATTTGCTTGGACGCCGAATCAAAATCACGATTTTACCGCCGGTTACGGTTTCGACCGTCAGGATCGTGATTCCGACTCGCTGGACAAAAACCGCCTGGAACGCCAGAACTACTCTGTCAGCCATAATGGTCGCTGGGATTACGGCACCAGCGAACTGAAATATTACGGCGAGAAAGTCGAAAACAAAAACCCTGGCAACAGCAGCCCAATTACCTCTGAAAGCAATACCGTTGATGGCAAATACACGCTGCCGCTGACGGCGATTAATCAGTTTGTCACGGTTGGCGGTGAATGGCGTCACGATAAACTTAGTGATGCAGTAAACCTGACCGGTGGCACCAGCACCAAAACGTCTGCCAGCCAGTACGCGCTGTTTGTGGAAGATGAATGGCGGATCTTTGAGCCGCTGGCGCTGACGACCGGCGTGCGTATGGATGATCATGAAACCTACGGCGATCACTGGAGCCCGCGTGCCTATCTGGTCTATAACGCTACCGACACCGTTACCGTGAAAGGTGGCTGGGCAACGGCTTTTAAAGCGCCTTCTTTGTTGCAGCTTAGCCCTGACTGGACGACAAATTCCTGCCGTGGTGCATGTAAAATTGTCGGCAGCCCGGATCTGAAACCAGAAACCAGCGAAAGTTGGGAACTGGGGCTTTACTACATGGGTGAAGATGGTTGGCTGGAAGGGGTTGAATCCAGCGTGACTGTTTTCCGCAACGATGTGAAAGATCGTATTAGCATCAGCCGCACGTCTGACGTTAACGCTGCACCGGGTTACCAGAACTTTGTCGGTTTTGAAACGGGCGCTAACGGACGACGGATACCGGTATTCAGCTACTACAACGTTAACAAAGCGCGAATTCAGGGCGTGGAGACTGAGTTGAAAATTCCGTTCAATGACGAATGGAAGCTGTCACTCAACTACACCTACAACGATGGTCGTGATGTCAGCAATGGCGAAAACAAACCGCTTTCCGACCTGCCGTTCCATACCGCTAACGGTACGCTGGACTGGAAACCGCTGATGCTGGAAGACTGGTCATTCTATGTTTCTGGTCACTATACCGGACAGAAACGTGCCGACAGTGATACGGCCAAAACGCCTGGTGGCTATACGATCTGGAATACCGGCGCGGCCTGGCAGGTGACCAAAGACGTCAAACTGCGTGCGGGCGTGCTGAACCTGACTGATAAAGATCTCAGTCGTGACGACTACAGCTATAACGAAGACGGACGTCGTTACTTTATGGCGGTGGATTATCGCTTCTGATGAGAAGGTGCCCGGCGAACCGGGCTAAGTTTTACTTCAGTAAATGCTGCGCATGGAAGCGCAGATGATCCTCTATAAAAGAGGCGATGAAGTAGTAACTGTGGTCATAACCCGGCTGAATACGTAACGTCATTGGCCACGCTTTCTGACGAGCGGCCTCTGCCAGCACCGCAGGCTGAAGCTGGTCGGCAAGAAACTGATCGCTATCGCCCTGATCAATAAGCGTCGGGATCGCATTCTGCGCATTACTGGCGTACATCAACGCGCAACTGTCCCATTCCTCCCAGTCATTTTTATCCTCGCCCAGATAGGCGCTAAACGCTTTGATTCCCCACGGGACGCTGCACGGATTCACAATTGGCGCAAAGGCGGAAACGCTGGTGTATTTGCCAGGGTTTTTCAGCGCCATAATCAATGCGCCGTGACCTCCCATCGAATGACCGCTAATGGCGCAGCGATCGCTGACGTTAAATTGCGACTGAATCAGCGCCGGTAATTCATCGCGCAGATAATCATACATCCGGTAATGCGCCGACCACGGCGATTGCGTAGCGTTAAGATAAAAACCTGCGCCCTGGCCTAAATCGTAGCCGTCATCATTGGCAACCTGTTCGCCGCGCGGGCTGGTGTCTGGCATTACCAGTACAATCCCCAGTTCCGCCGCCACGCGCTGGGCACCCGCTTTGGTGGTGAAATTTTCGTCATTACAGGTTAATCCCGAAAGCCAGTACAGCACTGGCGGCGGGGCGTTATCGCGGGGAGGCGGGAGAAAGATGCTGAACGTCATCGGACAGTTTAAGGTACTGGAGTCGTGCCGCCAGCGTTGCTGCCAGCCTTCAAAACAGCGGTGCTCTTCGAGCATTTCCATGCGTGGCTCCTTGTTATGTTGTTTGCAATTTTTTCATCATACCGTTTATTCAGTGTGTTGTGAGTAACTTTCACTTCCGCATATGCATAACGATGTTTTAACATCTACGGCTGAAAGGCAGCGGCAATTACAATAATTATCGCTGTGAATACTGGATTATGTGCGTCACCTCACGCACAATAATCAGGCTGCTAATCAGCTTAATAACTTTGCCCCCACGCAGGGCGGAGGCGTCACACCTGCAGGAGAAAATATAAATGCCATCACTCAGTAAAGAAGCGGCCCTGGTTCATGAAGCGTTGGTTGCGCGAGGACTGGAAACACCGCTACGCCCGCCCGTGCATGAAATGGATAACGAAACGCGCAAAAGCCTTATTGCCGGTCATATGACCGAAATCATGCAGCTGCTGAATCTCGACCTGGCTGATGACAGTTTGATGGAAACACCGCATCGCATCGCCAAAATGTATGTCGATGAAATTTTCTCCGGTCTGGATTACGCCAACTTCCCGAAAATCACCCTCATTGAAAATAAAATGAAGGTCGATGAAATGGTCACCGTGCGCGATATCACCCTGACCAGCACCTGTGAACACCATTTTGTCACTATTGATGGCAAAGCGACGGTGGCCTATATCCCGAAAGATTCGGTGATCGGTTTGTCAAAAATTAACCGCATTGTGCAGTTTTTTGCCCAGCGTCCGCAGGTGCAGGAACGTCTGACCCAGCAAATTCTCATTGCGCTACAAACGCTGCTGGGCACCAATAATGTGGCGGTCTCCATCGATGCGGTGCATTACTGCGTGAAAGCGCGTGGCATCCGCGATGCAACCAGCGCCACGACAACGACCTCCCTCGGTGGTTTGTTCAAATCCAGTCAGAATACGCGCCACGAGTTTCTGCGCGCCGTGCGTCATCACAACTGATTAAAAGGCAGGAACCATGGAGCGCAACGTCACGCTCGATTTTGTTCGCGGCGTCGCCATTCTGGGGATCCTGCTATTAAACATCAGCGCCTTTGGACTCCCAAAGGCGGCTTATCTCAATCCCGCCTGGTACGGCGCTATTACGTCGCAAGATGCCTGGACATGGGCATTTCTCGATCTCATCGGCCAGGTGAAATTCCTCACGCTTTTTGCGCTGCTGTTTGGTGCGGGACTGCAAATGTTGCTGCCCCGTGGCAGACGCTGGATCCAGTCGCGGCTCACCCTGTTAGTCTTGTTGGGCTTTGTTCACGGATTGTTATTCTGGGACGGCGATATTCTGCTGGCTTACGGGCTGGTGGGCTTAATCAGCTGGCGGCTGGTGCGCGATGCGCCATCGGTAAAAAGCCTGTTTAATACCGGCGTCATGTTGTATCTGGTAGGGCTTGGCGTTTTGCTGTTGCTGGGGTTGATTTCTGACAGCCAGACCAGTCGCGCCTGGACGCCGGATGCGTCCGCCATTTTGTATGAAAAATACTGGAAACTTCACGGCGGCGTGGAAGCCATCAGTAACCGTGCCGATGGAGTAGGGAACAGTTTACTGGCACTGGGTGCGCAGTATGGCTGGCAACTGGCGGGGATGATGCTAATTGGCGCGGCATTGATGCGTAGCGGTTGGCTGAAAGGGCAGTACAGCTTGCGCCACTATCGCCGTACCGGTTTTGTGCTGGTGGCGATTGGGCTGATGATTAACCTTCCTGCTATCGCACTACAATGGCGGCTGGACTGGGCGTATCGCTGGTGCGCCTTCTTACTTCAGATGCCGCGTGAACTGAGTGCGCCATTTCAGGCGATGGGTTATGCGTCGTTGCTGTTCGGCTACTGGCCACAATTAAGCTGTTTTAAGCTGGTGCTGGCGATCGCCTGCGTCGGACGGATGGCGCTGACCAACTACCTGTTACAAACGCTGATTTGTACCACGCTGTTTTATCATCTCGGTTTATTTATGCAGTTTGACCGTCTGGAATTGCTGGCGTTTGTTATTCCGGTATGGCTGGCGAATATCCTCTTCTCTGTTATCTGGCTACGTTACTTCCGCCAGGGGCCGGTAGAATGGCTCTGGCGTCAGCTAACCCTCCGAGCTGCCGGATCTGCATTGTCTAAAACATCAAGATAACGATCTCGATCACATTCATTAACAAAACGGCTGTAACCGTTTCCATTGCTGTGACTCGATTCACGAAGTCCTGTATTCAGTGCTGACAAAATAGCCGCCAGCAAGCAGTAACCTACTGCAATCTCACAACAGGTAGTGAATATGATCACCATTCGTGATGTAGCGCGTCAGGCTGGCGTCTCTGTGGCAACGGTTTCCCGGGTGCTAAATAACAGTACTCTGGTGAGTGCGGACACGCGTGAAGCGGTAATGAAAGCCGTGAGTGAACTGGATTACCGACCAAACGCCAATGCCCAGGCGCTGGCAACCCAGGTGAGCGATACCGTTGGCGTGGTGGTGATGGACGTTTCTGATGCATTTTTCGGTGCACTGGTGAAAGCCGTCGATCTCGTTGCCCAACAACATCAGAAATATGTATTGATTGGCAACAGCTATCATGAAGCGGAAAAAGAGCGTCACGCCATCGAGGTGTTAATTCGCCAGCGTTGTAATGCGTTGATTGTTCATTCAAAAGCGTTAAGCGACGACGAACTGGCGCAGTTTATGGACAACATTCCCGGTATGGTGCTGATTAACCGCGTTGTACCGGGTTACGCTCATCGTTGCGTTTGCCTGGATAATCTCAGCGGTGCCCGAATGGCGACGCGCATGTTGCTGAATAACGGGCATCAACGCATCGGTTATCTTTCTTCCAGCCACGGCATTGAAGATGACGCAATGCGCAAAGCAGGCTGGATGAGTGCGCTGAAAGAGCAGGATATTGTTCCGCCGGAAAGCTGGATTGGCACCGGCACGCCGGACATGCCCGGCGGTGAGGCGGCAATGGTCGAGCTACTGGGACGCAATCTGCAACTTACTGCTGTGTTTGCTTATAACGACAATATGGCCGCTGGCGCACTGACGGCGTTAAAAGATAATGGCATTGCGATTCCGTTACATCTCTCCATCATCGGTTTCGATGATATCCCCATCGCCCGTTACACCGACCCGCAATTAACGACCGTGCGTTATCCCATTGCTTCGATGGCAAAATTAGCTACCGAACTGGCCTTGCAGGGCGCAGCAGGCAATATTGATCCGCGAGCCAGCCACTGCTTTATGCCGACGTTAGTGCGTCGGCATTCTGTCGCAACACGCCAGAATGCGGCGGCGATCACTAACTCAACAAATCAGGCGATGTAACCGCTTTCAATCTGTGAGTGATTTCACAGTATCTTAACAATGCGATAGCTATGATTGCACCGTTTTAACGTTGTAACCTATATGTAACAGTGAATAATCACTTTTATCGAGGCTATAGCGTCATAACAACAATTAAAGCCGTTTTCTGGAGCGTTACCGGACATGGAAGAACGAATTTTAAAACGTGAGCTTCGGCGTTCAGTAACACTTCATTAACTATACTGCCCCGCCGAGCATTTATCTCAAGCACTACCCTGCATAAGAAAAACCGGAGATACCATGAATAAGAAGGTGTTAACCCTGTCTGCTGTGATGGCCAGCATGTTATTCGGTGCCGCTGCACACGCTGCTGATACCCGTATTGGTGTGACGATTTATAAATATGACGATAACTTTATGTCCGTGGTGCGTAAGGCTATCGAACAAGATGCGAAAGCCGCGCCAGACGTCCAGTTGCTGATGAATGATTCACAGAATGACCAGTCCAAGCAGAACGATCAGATTGACGTGCTGTTGGCGAAAGGGGTGAAGGCGCTGGCAATCAACCTGGTTGACCCGGCTGCTGCGGGTACAGTGATTGAGAAAGCGCGCGGACAAAACGTACCAATCGTTTTCTTCAACAAAGAGCCTTCCCGTAAGGCGCTGGATAGCTACGACAAAGCCTACTACGTTGGCACCGACTCGAAAGAGTCTGGCATTATTCAGGGCGATTTGATTGCTAAACACTGGGCGGCGAATCAGGGTTGGGATCTCAACAAAGATGGTCAGATTCAGTTCGTACTGCTGAAAGGTGAACCGGGCCATCCGGATGCAGAAGCGCGCACCACTTATGTTATCAAAGAGCTAAACGACAAAGGCATTAAAACTGAACAGTTACAGTTAGATACCGCTATGTGGGACACCGCTCAGGCGAAAGATAAGATGGACGCCTGGCTGTCTGGCCCGAACGCCAACAAAATCGAAGTGGTTATTGCTAACAACGATGCGATGGCAATGGGCGCGGTAGAAGCACTGAAAGCGCACAACAAGTCCAGCATTCCGGTGTTTGGCGTCGATGCGCTGCCAGAAGCTCTGGCACTGGTGAAATCCGGTGCACTGGCGGGCACGGTGCTGAACGATGCTAACAACCAGGCGAAAGCGACCTTTGATCTGGCGAAAAACCTGGCCGATGGCAAAGGTGCGGCTGATGGCACCAACTGGAAAATCGACAATAAAGTTGTCCGCGTTCCTTATGTTGGCGTAGATAAAGACAACCTGGCTGAATTCAGCAAGAAATAAGACTGATTGGGCGCAGTCGTTTACTGCGCCCTTATTGTATGGCCAACAAGGTAAAATTATATGGTCAGCTCAACGGCTTCGTCTTCCGGGGAATACTTGTTGGAAATGAGCGGTATCAACAAGTCCTTTCCTGGTGTTAAGGCACTTGATAACGTTAATTTAAAAGTCCGGCCACATTCTATCCATGCATTAATGGGGGAAAACGGCGCAGGAAAATCAACATTATTAAAATGCCTGTTTGGTATTTATCAAAAAGACTCCGGCACCATTTTATTCCAGGGTAAAGAGATCGATTTCCATTCTGCAAAAGAAGCCCTGGAAAATGGTATTTCGATGGTACACCAGGAGTTAAACCTGGTATTACAACGTTCGGTGATGGATAACATGTGGCTGGGGCGATATCCCACCAAAGGCATGTTTGTCGATCAGGACAAAATGTACCGCGAAACCAAAGCGATTTTTGACGAACTGGATATTGATATCGATCCGCGTGCGCGCGTCGGCACATTATCCGTTTCGCAAATGCAGATGATCGAAATCGCCAAAGCGTTTTCCTATAACGCGAAAATTGTGATTATGGATGAACCGACTTCTTCGTTAACCGAAAAAGAGGTCAATCATCTGTTCACTATTATTCGTAAATTAAAAGAGCGCGGCTGCGGTATTGTTTATATCTCGCATAAAATGGAAGAAATCTTCCAGTTATGTGATGAAGTTACCGTATTGCGCGACGGCCAGTGGATCGCTACCGAACCGCTGGCAGGGCTGACGATGGACAAGATCATCGCCATGATGGTTGGGCGTTCTCTTAACCAGCGTTTCCCTGACAAAGAAAACAAGCCGGGCGAAGTCATCCTCGAGGTGCGTAACCTGACGTCACTGCGCCAGCCGTCGATTCGTGATGTCTCGTTTGATCTACATAAAGGGGAGATCCTCGGTATTGCCGGTCTGGTGGGGGCGAAACGTACCGATATTGTTGAGACGTTATTTGGTATTCGCGAGAAATCGGCTGGCACCATTACGTTGCACGGCAAAAAGATCAATAACCATAATGCCAACGAAGCCATAAACCACGGATTTGCTCTGGTAACTGAGGAGCGCCGCTCAACGGGAATTTATGCCTATCTGGATATCGGTTTTAACTCGTTAATTTCCAATATTCGCAACTACAAAAATAAAGTTGGTTTACTGGATAACTCGCGGATGAAAAGCGATACCCAGTGGGTGATTGATTCGATGCGGGTAAAAACACCGGGGCATCGGACGCAAATTGGTTCGCTCTCCGGTGGTAATCAGCAAAAGGTGATTATTGGTCGCTGGCTACTAACGCAACCAGAAATATTAATGCTCGATGAACCGACGCGCGGTATTGATGTCGGGGCGAAGTTTGAGATCTATCAGTTAATTGCCGAACTGGCTAAGAAAGGCAAGGGAATTATTATTATCTCCTCCGAAATGCCTGAGTTGTTAGGGATAACAGACCGTATTCTGGTTATGAGCAATGGTCTCGTTTCCGGAATTGTCGATACAAAAACAACAACGCAAAACGAAATTCTGCGTCTTGCGTCTTTGCACCTTTAAGATTAGGGGCTTCCCATGAGTGCGTTAAATAAGAAAAGTTTTCTTACTTACCTGAAAGAGGGCGGTATTTACGTCGTTCTTTTAGTCTTGCTGGCGATTATTATTTTCCAGGACCCAACATTTTTAAGTCTGTTGAACTTAAGTAATATTCTCACCCAGTCATCGGTGCGTATTATTATCGCACTCGGTGTGGCAGGGTTAATTGTCACCCAGGGGACCGACCTTTCTGCGGGGCGTCAAGTAGGGCTGGCGGCCGTGGTGGCAGCGACATTATTGCAGTCCATGGATAACGCCAACAAAGTGTTCCCGGAAATGGCGACGATGCCGATTGCGCTGGTTATTCTGATTGTCTGTGCCATTGGTGCGGTGATCGGTTTGATCAACGGTCTGATTATCGCTTATCTCAACGTGACGCCGTTCATTACCACGCTCGGCACGATGATCATCGTCTATGGCATCAACTCGCTCTATTACGATTTCGTCGGGGCGTCGCCAATTTCTGGTTTTGACAGTGGCTTCTCTACCTTTGCTCAGGGCTTTGTCGCGCTGGGGAGTTTCCGTCTCTCTTACATCACCTTCTACGCGTTGATTGCGGTGGCGTTCGTCTGGGTGTTGTGGAACAAAACCCGCTTCGGTAAGAACATTTTTGCCATTGGCGGTAACCCGGAAGCGGCAAAAGTATCTGGTGTCAACGTCGGCCTGAACCTGCTGATGATCTACGCGTTGTCTGGTGTGTTCTATGCCTTCGGCGGGATGTTAGAAGCCGGACGTATCGGCTCTGCCACCAACAACCTCGGCTTTATGTATGAGCTGGATGCTATCGCGGCGTGCGTGGTAGGCGGCGTATCGTTCAGCGGCGGTGTGGGGACGGTGATTGGCGTGGTGACCGGGGTAATTATCTTTACGGTCATCAACTATGGCCTGACGTACATCGGCGTAAACCCGTACTGGCAGTACATCATCAAAGGGGCGATTATTATCTTCGCCGTGGCGTTGGATTCACTGAAATACGCGCGTAAGAAGTGATATGAATGTGGCTCGCATTCGGTCATAAATGCACATAACATCATGATCTGTGTGGTTTTGTAGGCCGGATAAGGCGTTCGCGCCGCATCCGGCGACAGGTGCAAAATGCCGGATGCGACGCTGGTTCTACAACGTTACCGGGTGTTCTTTTTCTCCTTTCTTAAACTTCACTTCCCCGAGATCAATACAACCCACCGGACAGACATGACCGCAAAGCAGACAACCGACGCACTTCTCGGTATTACAGTGCGGCGTGCGCGATTTCTCATCCCATTCCATCGCCTGATGCCCACCGTCGTAGCAGGAAATATAACAGCGCCCACAGCCGATACATTTATCAAGATTAATATGGGGATAGACGATATAACTGCGGTCTAAATCTTCCGCCGGGACAATATTATGATTCGCCAGGCCAACCATCTCCTGCAATGAATCAAACCCCTGATCGGCAAGATAATGCGACAACCCGCTCGTCATATCTTCCACAATGCGATAACCGTACTGCATGATGCCAGTGGTCACCTGCAACGTCGCCGCGCCGAGTAATAAAAACTCCGCTGCATCTTCCCAGGTCTCAATACCACCGATACCGCTAATCGGGAAATCACGCAGTTCCGGATGGGTACGCATTTGCTGAATAAAGCGCAGGGCGATTGGTTTCACCGCTTTACCGGAATAACCGGAAATACTCGATTTACCGTTGACGATCGGCATACCAATTTTCTGATTAAGATCGATATTGGTGATGGATTTGACGGTGTTAATCGCCGCAATGCCATCTGCGCCGCCGCGTTTCGCCGCCAGCGCCACTTCGCACATATCACCGATATTCGGCGTCATCTTCGCCAGCATTGGCAGCGTGGAACCGCGTTTCACCGCACGACAATATTTTTCTACCAGTTCCGGACTTTGCCCGACATCGCTCCCCATCGCATGAGAGGTCATCTGCGGGCAGGAGAAATTACATTCGATCATATCGGCGCCTGCTTTTTGCACCAGACGCGCCAAATCCTCCCATTGTTGCTCATTTTCCCCCATGATCGAGGCGATCAGCACCTTGTCAGGGTAATCTTCTTTCAACCGACGCAAAGCGGCCAGATTCTCCTCCAGGGGATGTTCGGCAATCTGCTCCATATTTTTGAAGCCAATAAAACCGGTATCTTCTTTCACCAGATGATCAAAACGTGGCGAAACTTCGTTGGCGATAAAAAAGCCGATCGTTTTGAACACCACGCCGCCCCAGCCGGTGTCGTAGGCTTTGGCGCACATCTCGTAGCAGTTGCCGACCGGCGAAGAAGAGAGGCAGAACGGGTTGGGAAACTTCACGCCGCAAAAGGTAATAGAAAGATCTTTCGTTAACATGAGCAAGCTCCCTCTAAATAGTGATGAATCGCCTCGGCGGCTTCTTTCCCGGTCTTCACGGCATAAACCACGGTTTTGTCGCCCTCAACAATATCGCCAGCGGCAAACAGTTGTGGGTCGCGAGTCTGGTAATTTTTCGTTTCGATGATGTTGCGCTTCGGCTCCAGCGCCGCAAAAGCGGTAAGTTCGGCATGTTGACCGACGGCGAGAATAATTTTGTCCGCAGCCATTGTCAGTTCACCCGGCAAACGAACATGTTTAAAGGTAACTTTATTGCCCTCTACCGCCACTGGCGTAAAGCCATCAATAATCGATACCCCCAATTTCTGGGCGCTGGTGAACTCTTTCTTGCTTGCCGGAAATTCATCTAACTCTTCGCGCGCCACACAGGTCACCGCCTGGCAGCCGAGAACTTTCAGCGTGCTGGCAACGTCCATCGCGACATCGCCGCCGCCAATAATTAATGCGCTTTGCGGGATGCGGATATCGCCTTGTGCCTGACGCGCGCGTTGCAGGAAATCGACGGCGATCTCAACGTCGCTATGCTCAAACAGCGGCAGCCGAGAACCGCTCGATAACCCCACGGTGACCAGCACTGCGCGGTTTTCTGCTTTCAGTTGTTCCAGCGAAAGCGTTTTGCCAATTTCACAGTTGCACTTAATGGCTACACCCATTTTTTCGATGCGAGCGATTTCCGCATCCAGCACCGACTGCGGCAAACGAAATTGCGGAATACCGTTACACAACCAGCCACCGGGCTGCGCTTCTTTTTCATAAATTGTGACGTCGTAGCCCAGATTGGTCAGCGTCACGCTGGCTTGTAATCCGGCAGGACCAGCACCAATAATCGCGACTTTACCGCGCGTCTTGCTGCCTGGTTGATAAATTTCCATTCCGGTTTGTTGTTCAAAATCAGTAACAAAACGTTGTAAGCGACCAATATCAATGGGGTCATCGACACCCGCACGGGTACAACCGCTCTGGCATAATTTTTCCGTAGGGCACACTCTGGCGCAAACGGCACCAAGGGCATTATTTTCGCGAATTGTCTCGGCAGCACCTTTAAAATTACGAAAATAGATTGAGCGAATAAATTTCCCCGGATCGGTTTGCGCCGGGCAAGCCTGGCTGCAGGGCGCGTCGTGACATAATAAACAGCGGGAGGCTTCTTTAATCGCCAGTAAAGGCGTAAAAGCCGGAGTGAGTTCATCCAGATAATTTTGTTGCGGCATGTGATCTTCCTTAATGCTATGGGTAATTAAGGCGAACGCCTGTTTTACCCGCAATACTTCAAGTGGCATGTGCTGCAACATCGCACCTTTCTGCAACTCAAATTATTTTGGGTAAATATAACGTACTAATATTAAGGCTAAGCGTGTGGGGGAATTTAAACTGTGAAAAGATTCACAAATAGCTGCGGTTCAGAATGTTATATCCGCAGCCTGAGGGTGAACTAATAATTATTCTCAATAATTAACGAGAGGAAGAAATAATATTACCGGTAAAAAATAAGATAAATAATCATACCGATGGATAAAAGTCCGAAGCCGCTATATGCCACTATATAAGCGAAGAAGAGTCCGGGATTTTTGTCACGCCAGACATACACCGGTTCCAGGGAATTTTTAACCCGTTTATCAATTGCACCAGCACGCCAGCCTTTCCAGGCTTCGCGAAAACAAAATACAGGGATCAGGAAAAAAACGGCAATGACAAAAAACTGCTGAACATCCATAACTACTTTCCTTGTTTCTTTTCTAATTCAAGTAATTGTTCGGGGGTAACGGCCGGATACCCCTGCGCATCTTCCGGCACCTGGTGCATTGCCGGAATAGGAACCAGAGGACCTAAAAAGCGTGGCTCACGTTTAAAGATATAAAGATCAGCCAGAGCGCCGAAACGAGCGGCAAATTCACGAATACGTACCGACCACATATCTTTGGGTGATGGTACGGCATAACACTGCGCCTGAATCCCCATATGCAGAGCGATAAATAATGCCCGCTCACAGTGGAAACGCTGAGTGATAATAATGAAGTCGTTAGTATCGAATACTTTGCGCGTGCGTACGATAGAGTCGAGGGTTCGAAAACCTGCGTAGTCGAGAACAATATCAGCCGGATCAACACCAGCGGCAATTAAATCTTTGCGCATGGTCATCGGTTCGTTATAACTCTGCAACGCGTTATCGCCGCTAAGTAATAGATAATTCACCTTACCGCTGTTATAGGCATTTATTGCGCCCTGAATACGGTAGCGGTAATACTGATTAATTACCCCGGTGCGATAATACTTCGCGGTGCCAAGTACCACGCCGACCTGGCGGTAGGGGAGATCCTGTAACTCGTCGTAGATATAAGGCGCAGTTTTCCAGCTCATCCAGCGATCGAGGCCGAGCACAGTCAACAGCAGCAAGCCGATCAGGACTAACAGGCTGTAAAACACGCGCTTTAACATGCAGAAAACTCGATCTTGGGGAATTTCAATCAGGCTACTTTACCTGCGGGCTTTGCGCAAGAAACGGCAAACTGTTTGCCGGGATTTTCGACACCAGGATAAGTTGGCAAGCCTGATGCGACGCTTATCAGTGTGCCAGACCTGTAGGCCGGACAAGGCGTTCACGCCGCATCCGGCATCAGGCTTAAGCGAGAAGAACGCGGTCGATATTGTTGCAGCCGAGAGCTTTCAGCGTTGCGGAGGTTGCATCCCACTGAATCAACGGCGCATCGGCTTTTTCTGCCAGAATCGCGCGCTGAATATCCGGGTAGTCATAACCCTTGAGATTCAACAGAATTAACGCTCCTTGTAATGGCGGCAGAGTCGGGTTGAACGCCGCGTTTTCAGCGTAGCTGCCGCTGAAAATACGACCGTCTTTACATTCCAGCGCCACGCCGCTTGGGGACTTGCTGTAAGGCATGTGTGAACGGTTTGCCGCTGCAATCGCCGCCTGAGAAAGCGCATCGCCGGTCAGTGCAAAGCCGTGATCCTGCTCATCCATCAGCAGCGTTTTAATCTCCAGATCTTTCGGCCCAAAAGCATCCGGCAGATAGTCACGCAGCGCGTGCGCTTCGCGACCCGGTAGATGAATACGCAGATCCAGACCGCTATTCAGTTCATTCATAAACTGGCGGCAGTGACCGCAAGGCGTGTAGTTAACGGTGATGGCGGCGAGTGCTTTCTCACCGCTCAACCAGGCGTGGCTGATAGCACTTTGTTCAGCATGAACGGTTTGCTGCATTGTCGCGCCAATAAATTCCATATTGGCACCAAAATACCAGGTTCCACTCACGCCGCGCGCAATAGCGCCAACATTAAAATTCGACAATGGCGTGCGGGCACAGGCCGCCGCCAGCGGCAGCAGTGCGAAAGCCAGCGCGTCTTCGTCCAGCCCCGTTGCGCTCTTCAGCGAAGAGACCTGCTCTTTGGTCAACAACGCGGGAAAATACTTGTCTGCCAGAATGGGTTCCAGTGCAGATTGCAAGTTATCCGCAAGTTGGGCAAAAGCAGTTTGAAAACGTGGATGCATGGCGTTGCCTCATAATCATGTAATGGGATAACAGTTTACGAACCCGTTATGCCTTTATATGTGATCTGAATCTCATTAATTATGCAACGCGTGAAACTTACATCAAAAATGCGCGACGCATCGCAAAATTTTAGCCCATTACAGCCAGAATTATCGGGAAAAGGAACGGTGCGATCAGCGAGGTAATAATCCCGCACAGCACCAGTGCCAGCGAACTAAATGCGCCTTCCTGATAATCCAGCTCGGCACAGCGTGCCGTACCGAGGGCGTGTGAGGCCGTCCCCATCGCCAGACCGCGCGCCGCTTTGGTGCGAATACGCATCGCATTAAGCAATGTATGACCAAACACCGCGCCCAGAATACCGACGAAAATGACGCAAACTGCGCTAATTGCAGGGATACCGCCAATACTGCCGCCAACCGCCATCGCAATTGGCGTAGTCACCGATTTCGGCAGGATTGACGCGGCGATTTCCGGTGAAGCGCCCATCAGCAATGCCACGGACGTGCCTGTCACCATCGCGACCACGCTGCCGATAAAGCAAATGGTGATGATCGACTTCCAGCGCGCGCGGATCTGATGCAGCTGTTCATATAAAGGATAGGCCAGCGCCACCACCGCCGGTTGCAGCAGATCGTTTAAAACCTCACTCCCTTTAAAATAGCTGTCGTAAGAGATACCGGTCAGCATTAAAAAAGGAATGATCACCACCATTGCCACCAGCAACGGGTTGAGCAATGGAAATTTATACCGGGCTGCCAGTTTGCGGGCGGCAAAAAAGACAATCAATGTCAGCGGTAACGACCACCAGATATTCGCCATCATTTCTCTGATCCTTTCTGACCTATGACTTTACGTTCACCGTGTACCAGGTGCGAACTCCAGCTCACCACCAGAAAAACCACCAGCGTACTAATGGCACAGGAAACCACTACCGGGCCAAACTGTGCGCGTAGCAAATCAAAATATTGCATAACGCCTACGCCAATCGGCACAAACAATAGCGCCATATAGCGAATCAGTACGTAGCACCCCGGATTGACCCACTTCGCCGGAAGAATTTGCAAGGCCAGCAGGACAAACAGGATCAGCATCCCGATGATGCTGCCCGGAATGGTTACCGGTAGCAGGGAAGCAATGAAAATGCCTGCATACAGGCAGGCATAAATAAGGACAAAAGCGCGTAAATATTGCCAGATAATGTTCAGTGTCTTACTCATGATCAACACCCCAGATGAGATGGATTCATCATACAATTAATCTGTAAAACGTGCTACCGATCACATCATGAAATCTGAGCATAGTTGAATTACAGGAGACGGAGATCGGGCAAGCGCCCAATTCAGAGGTCTAATTCTGGTTCAAAAAGTGCAGAAACCGACTTAGCGCACGGGAGGGCGTTTCGTTATTACGCCAGAACACGCCGACGCTGCCTTTCTGTTCTATCTTCGGCAGATTCAGGATCACCAGTTGCCCCTGACTGGCATAGCGTTGCGCCAGACGTAAAGAGAGTATAGAAATCATGTCGCTGCTTTGTAGCAGGTTGGTGCTGACGTTCATTGACGCCGATTCAATGGTGTTTTCTGGCAGCATCACGCCATGTTCTACCAGCGCATTATCAATACTGAGACGAATAGGTGTCCCGGTCGGCCAGACTATCCAGCGCCAGTTAGCCAGATCATTCCAGCCAAGAGCGGCATATTTCGCCAGTGGATGGTTCGGGCGAGCGACAAAGCACACAGGCTCGGTGTAGAGCACCTGATAATTCAGCGGCAGTTGCAGCGCACGACCACCAATACGACCAACCACTACATCCACAGAACCTGCCAGCAGGTCTTGCAGTAATGGCGTCATCACCTTCTCTTCGATATTCAGGTGCAGCGTCGGCATCTCTTTTAGCAAATGCAAAATCGCCTGGGATACGCAGTCAGTGGCGACAGGAGAACAACCTATTTTCAGACTGCCGACCAGTCCGCCTTGTTTAAAGCGCGCCAGTTCATGCTGCGATCGCTCCATGTCGTTGATTAACCGTTGAGCATGTTGCAGTAACAATTTGCCGCCTTCGGTTGGACGTAGCCCTTTGCTGTGCCGCTCAAAGAGTGTGAGGCCGATCTCATCTTCGAGTTGTGACAGCCATTTCGACAGCGCAGGCTGGGTGATATTCATCATCCGCGCTACATGGGTCAGATTGCCCTGTTCGCCCAGCGCCACCAGCATTTGCAGGTGATGAAGTTTTAATTTCTGCGCCCAGTTTGCCATTTGCCATAACCTCCAGGTTATCTCTCTGCCGAAAATGCCATTGTACATTTCATCTCTTTAATCACAATATCGCAACATATACAAAACAATAGAAACATCTACCTTACCTGCACTGAGGCATTCACTATGACTCAACGACGTGATTTACAAGCACTGATCGATGCCGCTCCGGTCGGCAAGATGCAGTGGCGCGTTATCATCTGCTGTTTTCTGGTGGTAATGCTCGATGGTTTTGACACGGCGGCTATCGGCTTTATCGCTCCCGATATTCGTACTCACTGGCAACTCTCCGCAGGCGATCTCGCGCCGCTGTTTGGTGCGGGTCTGTTGGGATTAACCGCAGGCGCACTGCTTTGCGGCCCGTTGTCCGATCGCTTTGGGCGCAAACGGGTCATTGAGTTGTGCGTCTTTTTATTTGGTGCGCTAAGTCTTGCCTCTGCTTTTTCACCAGATCTGCAAACACTGGTAATCCTGCGCTTTCTCACCGGGTTAGGGCTTGGCGGCGCAATGCCGAATACCATCACCATGACGTCGGAATATCTGCCAGCTCGTCGTCGCGGCGCGCTGGTAACGCTGATGTTTTGCGGTTTCACGCTGGGGTCAGCCTTTGGCGGGATTGTCAGCGCACAACTGGTGCCGGTGATTGGCTGGCACGGCATTCTGGTGCTGGGAGGCGTATTACCGCTGATTTTATTTGTCGCGCTGCTGGTGGTTTTGCCGGAATCGCCACGCTGGCAGGTGCGTCGCCAGTTACCGCAGGCGGTAATTGCAAAAACCGTGAGTGCCATGACTCGCGAGCGTTATGTCGATACCCACTTTTATCTCAATGAACCAGCCGCTATTGCCAAAGGCAGCATTCGCCAGTTGTTTGCCGGGCGTCAGTTAACCATCACGTTGATGCTGTGGGTCGTTTTCTTCATGAGCCTGCTGATCATTTACCTGCTCTCAAGCTGGATGCCGACGCTGCTTAACCATCGTGGTATCGACCTGCAACATGCGTCCTGGATCACCGCCGCATTCCAGATTGGCGGCACGTTGGGCGCGCTGGCGCTGGGCGTACTGATGGATAAATTCAATCCTTTCCGCGTGTTGGCTGTGAGCTATGCCCTAGGCGTTGTATGCATCGTGATGATTGGCCTGAGCCAGGACGGATTATGGCTGATGGCACTGGCTGTCTTTGGCACTGGCATTGGCATCAGCGGATCGCAAGTGGGGCTGAACGCGCTGACCGCCACGCTCTACCCAACGCAAAGCCGCGCCACGGGCGTGAGCTGGTCAAACGCCGTCGGCCGCTGCGGTGCGATTGTCGGTTCGCTTTCTGGCGGCGTGATGATGGCGATGAATTTCTCTTTCGACACTCTGTTTTTCATTATCGCTGTGCCTGCGGCGATCAGTGCGGTGATGTTAACGCTGCTGATTACCGTCGTTCGCCAGTCGACCTCTGTCCCTGACTCACTGCCTCGCGCAGGCGTTGTGAACGAATAAGGAGCATCTCAATGACTGATAACAATCAAAATAGCCGCGAGCAATTTTATCAGCATATTTCCGGGCAAAACCTGACCCCGCTGTGGGAGTCGTTGCACCATCTGGTGCCGAAAACGCCCAACGCTAATTGTGCGCCAGCGTACTGGAATTATCAGGAGATCCGCCCGTTGTTGCTGGAGAGCGGCAGCCTGATTGGCGCGAAAGAGGCGGTGCGTCGCGTACTGGTGCTGGAAAACCCGGCGCTGCGCGGTCAGTCCTCCATTACCGCCACCTTGTATGCCGGTTTGCAACTGATCATGCCAGGCGAAGTGGCACCAAGCCATCGTCATAACCAGTCGGCGCTGCGTTTTATTGTTGAAGGTAAAGGCGCATTTACCGCCGTTGATGGCGAACGCACGCCAATGAATGAGGGCGATTTTATCCTGACCCCGCAGTGGCGCTGGCATGATCACGGTAATCCTGGCGACGAACCGGTTATCTGGCTCGATGGACTGGATCTGCCATTAGTGAACACTCTGGGCTGCGGTTTTGCCGAAGATTACCCGGAAGAGCAACAACCGGTAACGCGCAAAGAGGGGGATTATCTGCCGCGCTATGCCGCCAATATGTTGCCGCTGCGCCATCAGACGGGGAACTCCTCGCCGATCTTTAACTATCGTTATGACCGCAGCCGCGAAGTGCTGCACGATTTAACCCGCCTGGGCGATGCCGATGAGTGGGATGGCTACAAAATGCGCTACGTCAACCCGGTCACCGGCGGGTATCCGATGCCGTCGATGGGCGCTTTCCTGCAACTGTTGCCGAAAGGGTTCGCTTCCCGCGTGGCGCGTACTACTGACAGCACCATCTACCACGTGGTGGAAGGCGGCGGGCAGGTCACTATCGGCAATGAAACCTTCACCTTTAGTGCAAAAGATATCTTCGTGGTGCCGACCTGGCACGGCGTGTCGTTCCAGACCACGCAAGATACCGTTTTATTTAGTTTTTCGGACAGACCGGTACAAGAAGCCCTGGGGCTGTTCCGCGAAGCGCGTTATTAATTTGGGAGAGAAAAAATGACTCAATACGTATTCGAACCGCAAGCGCCCGTTACCGTACCGGTTGTTGGCAGTGATGAACAATTCCCCGTGCGCCGCGTTTACTGCGTCGGGCGTAACTATGCTGCCCACGCCCGCGAAATGGGCTTCGATCCGGATCGTGAACCGCCATTCTTCTTCTGCAAACCAGCGGATGCCGTTGTTCCGGTTGCCGCTGGCGAAACGCTGGCGCTGCCGTATCCGGCGCAGACCGATAACTACCATTATGAAATTGAGCTGGTAGTGGCAATTGGTAAAAAGGGCAGCGATATCCCGCTGGAAAACGCCCATGAATATGTCTGGGGTTATGCCACGGGGCTTGATATGACTCGTCGCGATCGTCAAATGGAGATGCGCCAGATGGGGCGTCCGTGGGAAATTGGTAAAGCGTTTGATCTCTCTGCGCCCATCGCGCCGCTGCACAAAGCCAGCGAAACCGACGGTATTGATAACGCGCCAATCTGGTTACAGGTTAACGGCGAAGATCATCAGCGCAGCGATATTCGTCATCTCATCTGGTCAGTGAATGAAACCATCAGCTACCTGTCCGGCTTCTTTGAACTGCAACCGGGCGATCTGATCTTCACCGGCACGCCGGAAGGTGTTGGCCCGGTGGTGAAAGGTGATGTGATCACGGGCAACGTTGAGGGTTTAACCCCTATCGCGGTGAAGATTGTCTGAGGTGCAAGATGAAGCTGTACAGTTTTTTTAATAGTTCAGCGTCGTACCGGGTACGCATTGCGCTGGCTCTGAAGGGCATTGATTACCAGACCGAAGGGGTGAATATCCGTATTGGTCAGCAAAACGAACTGGCCTACCGGCGGATGAATCCGGTCGGGCTGGTGCCGACGCTGCTGACCGATGATGGCGAGTCACTCGGTCAATCGCTGGCGATAATTGACTGGCTGGATCGTCATTACCCGCAAGTTCCGCTGTTACCGCAGGAAGAACCGGCTCGCAATAAAGTCCTGGAAATTGTTTATGCCATCGCTTGCGACATTCATCCTCTGAATAACCTGCGCGTGCTGCGCTACCTGACCGAAGAACTGAACGTTAGTGAAGAAGAGAAAAAACGCTGGTATGCGCACTGGATCCAGCAAGGGTTAAGCTCGGTGGAACAACTGCTGCGCCAGAGCCAGTCGGGACAATTTTGCGTGGGCGAGACGCCGACGCTGGCAGACTGCTGCCTTGTCCCACAATGGGCAAATGCGTTACGCATGAACTGCGACCTGAGTGCATATCCGCGCTGTAAAGCAGTGTACGACGCCTGCACGCAGCTGCCAGCGTTCATCGCTGCCGCACCAGAAAATCAACAAGATAAAATTTCAGCCTGACCAGGAGAACCATAATGACGAAAGTGACACGCGCAGTAATTGTGGGAGGCGGGATCGGCGGTGCGGCAACTGCGCTGTCACTGGCCCGCCAGGGGATCAAAGTGGTGCTGCTGGAAAAGGCGCATGAGATTGGTGAGATTGGCGCGGGCATCCAGCTGGGGCCGAACGCGTTTTCGGCGCTGGACAGCCTTGGCGTCGGCGAAATTGCCCGTCAGCGCGCGGTGTTTACCGATCACATCACAATGATGGACGCGGTAAACGCCGAAGAAGTGGTGCGCATTGAAACCGGTCAGGCCTTTCGTGACCATTTCGGCGGCCCTTATGCGGTGATCCACCGCGTTGATATTCATGCCTCGGTGTGGGAAGCGGTACTGACCCACCCGGACGTCGAATATCACACCTCTACTAACGTCGTGGATATTCGCGAGACGCCGGACGATGTTACCGTTTTCGACGATCGCGGCAATAGCTGGAGCGGCGATATTCTGATTGGCTGTGATGGCGTGAAGTCAGTGGTGCGTCAGAGCTTATTAGGCGATGTGCCGCGCGTTACCGGGCATGTGGTCTACCGTGCGGTTATCGATTGTGCCGATATGCCGGAAGATTTGCGTATTAACGCGCCGGTACTGTGGGCGGGGCCGCACTGTCACCTGGTGCATTACCCTTTGCGCGGCGGCAAGCAGTATAACCTGGTGGTAACATTCCACAGTCGCCAGCAGGAAGAGTGGGGCGTGAAGGATGGCAGTAAAGAGGAAGTGCTCTCCTATTTTGAAGGCATTCATCCACGCCCGCGCCAGATGCTGGATAAACCGACCTCATGGCGACGCTGGTCAACTGCCGATCGCGAACCGGTGGCGAAGTGGGGAACGAAGCGCATAACGCTGGTGGGCGATGCGGCGCATCCGGTGGCGCAATATATGGCGCAGGGGGCCTGTATGGCACTGGAAGACGCAGTGACGCTCGGTAAGGCGCTGGCAGAATGTGACGGCGATGCGGCACAAGCCTTTGCGCTGTATGAGTCGGTACGTATTCCACGCACCGCGCGCATCGTCTGGTCGACACGTGAAATGGGGCGGGTATACCACGCTGCGGGGGTAGAACGCCAGGTGCGTAATCTGCTGTGGAAAGGGAAATCGCAGGCAGAGTTTTATCGTGGTATGGAGTGGCTGTACGGCTGGAAAGAAGATAACTGTCTGCAACCACGCTGAGCACTTTAATCCGCTGACCGGAGGCGCTACCATAGCGCCTCATTTTTTTGCGGGTGATGATATGCGTGTACTACTGGCGCCGATGGAGGGTGTGCTTGACTCTCTGGTGCGTGAATTGCTGACCGAAGTTAACGACTACGATCTGTGCATCACCGAATTTGTCCGCGTGGTCGATCAACTGCTGCCGGTAAAAGTCTTTCATCGCATTTGCCCTGAACTACAAAATGCCAGTCGAACGCCATCCGGTACGCTGGTGCGGGTACAACTGCTGGGGCAGTTCCCACAGTGGCTGGCGGAAAATGCTGCTCGTGCGGTGGAGTTAGGTTCCTGGGGCGTGGATCTCAATTGCGGCTGCCCATCGAAAACGGTTAACGGCAGCGGCGGTGGGGCGACGTTACTCAAAGATCCTGAACTCATCTACCAGGGTGCAAAAGCGATGCGCGAAGCTGTACCGGCGCATTTACCCGTCAGTGTGAAAGTGCGGCTTGGCTGGGACAGCGGCGAGAAGAAGTTTGAAATTGCTGATGCGGTTCAACAGGCCGGAGCCACGGAACTGGTGGTGCATGGTCGGACAAAAGAGCAGGGTTACCGTGCGGAGCATATTGACTGGCAGGCGATTGGCGAGATTCGCCAGCGGCTGAATATTCCGGTGATTGCCAACGGTGAAATCTGGGACTGGCAGAGTGCGCAACAATGTATGGCGATCAGCGGCTGCGACGCGGTGATGATTGGGCGCGGGGCGCTGAATATTCCCAACCTGAGCCGGGTGGTTAAATATAACGAACCGCGAATGCCGTGGCCGGAGGTCGTTGCTTTGCTGCAAAAATATACCCGTCTGGAAAAGCAGGGCGATACCGGGCTATATCACGTCGCGCGGATTAAACAGTGGTTGAGTTATTTGCGTAAAGAATACGATGAAGCAACGGAATTATTTCAGCATGTTCGGGTGTTGAATAATTCCACAGATATTGCAAGGGCTATTCAGGCAATTGATATCGAGAAACTCTAAAAACCATAGTGATGTTTTTTGACAATGTGTTAGCTCTTTATCAATAGGCCGCACGGTTATTTGGTGGCGCCAAAATCGCCGAGGCGTTCCCTGGAGGCCGGGGCAGCCCACATGGATGTGGGCTGAGGGCGCGTTTTACAGGGATGTTACCTCGCGCCCGACCCGGTAGCCGTAAGGGATAAGCCGAGGGCACCGCGCAGCGGCGATTTTGTTCGCCAGAGCCCGGGGGGGCAGGGGGCGGCGGCGATTGGCCGCCCCCTGCGCGCTCCTTGCGCCAGTGATTATATGAAGCAATGCACATGACAGGAGCGCAACAGGATGAGAGACTGAAATATTCTTGTTATTTTCGGATCTGATGACATTAATTAATTTTAAAATATCATCTTAAATACGCCAGTCACCACCAGTAGCCCAATCAGGAAAATAATCAATACAGCCCAGAGTATAATTTTCATTGGCGTTCCTTTATTTGTGAGTGCTGAATAAGTATAGGTAAAAATGAAACCCTTTGCCGTTATCCATAAACGATTAAGATAAATCAGATGATATCATTCACTTACTGTATATTTTTCTGAATATGTCGTTTTATTGCTGCTGATGTATTGCCACGCGAAACTAAAAAATACATTGCAACACACGGTAATCTCCGCGCACCTTTTCTTACCTGATTATTCCCCCATGAATCGTGATTCCTTTTATCCAGCTATCGCCTGTTTTCCGCTGTTCCTCATTCTGGCTGGGTGTGCGCCTGTGCACGAAACCCGCCAGGCGTTAAGCCAGCAAACGCCCGCTGCGCAAGTTGACAGCGCATTACCCACGGCGCTGAAAAATGGTTGGCCAGACAGTCAGTGGTGGCTGGAATATCACGATAATCAACTCACTTCCTTAATTAATAACGCATTACAGAACGCACCGGATATGCAGGTGGCTGAACAGCGCATTCAACTGGCTGAAGCGCAGGCGAAAGCTGTAGCCACTCAGGATGGTCCGCAGATCGATTTTTCTGCGGATATGGAGCGACAAAAAATGTCGGCGGAAGGGTTAATGGGGCCGTTTGCCCTGACCGATCCGGCGGCAGGTACTACCGGGCCGTGGTATACCAACGGTACTTTTGGTCTAACGGCGGGCTGGCATCTGGATATCTGGGGAAAGAATCGGGCTGAAGTCACAGCGCGCCTCGGTACGGTTAAAGCACGGGCGGCGGAACGCGAGCAAACCCGCCAATTGCTGGCTGGCAGTGTGGCTCGCCTGTACTGGGAGTGGCAGACCCAGGCGGCGTTAAACACTGTCTTACAGCAAATCGAAAAAGAACAGAACACCATTATCGCGACCGATCGCCAGCTATATCAGAACGGAATTACCTCTTCGGTTGAAGGTGTGGAAACCGATATTAATGCCAGTAAAACCCGGCAACAGCGCAATGATGTGGCGGGAAAAATGAAAATTATTGAGGCGCGGTTAAATGCGCTGACTAACAGCCAGACGAGCGGTTTAAAGCTGCATCCGGTTGTGCTGCCTGAAGTGACAAGTCAGCTTCCTGATGAACTGGGTTATTCCTTGCTGGCACGCCGTGCCGATTTGCAGGCGGCGCACTGGTACGTTGAATCATCCTTAAGCAGCATCGACGCGGCAAAAGCGGCCTTTTATCCCGACATAAACCTGATGGCCTTCCTGCAACAAGATGCGTTGCACTTAAGCGATCTGTTCCGACATTCCGCGCAGCAAATGGGTGTTACGGCAGGCCTGACGCTACCCATTTTCGATAGCGGTCGTCTTAACGCCAACCTCGATATTGCGAAAGCCGAAAGCAACTTGTCTATCGCCAGCTACAACAAAGCGGTGGTTGAGGCGGTGAATGACGTGGCGCGGGCAGCCAGTCAGGTTCAGACACTGGCGGAGAAAAACCAGCATCAGGCGCAAATTGAGCGCGATGCCCTGCGTGTGGTAGGTCTGGCGCAGGCACGCTTTAACGCGGGCATCATTGCTGGTTCCCGCGTCAGCGAAGCCAGAATCCCGGCGCTGCGTGAGCGAGCCAATGGCCTGTTATTGCAAGGGCAGTGGCTGGATGCCTCCATTCAACTCACCGGCGCGCTGGGTGGGGGCTATAAACGCTGATGATATGCGGCTTCTATACTTAACGTTTATTCAGCGTTAAGTGGAGAACTCCATGGCACAGGTCGCGATTATTACTGCCTCCGATTCGGGGATCGGTAAAGAGTGCGCGTTATTACTGGCGCAGCAAGGGTTTGATATTGGCATTACCTGGCACTCTGATGAAGAAGGGGCAAAAGATACCGCGCGTGAGGTAGTTAGCCACGGCGTCCGTGCGGAGATGGTGCAACTGGATCTCGGCAATCTACCAGAAGGTGCGCAGGCGCTGGAGAGACTCATTCAACGATTGGGGCGCATCGATGTGCTGGTGAATAACGCGGGGGCGATGACCAAAGCGCCGTTTCTTGATATGGCTTTTGATGAGTGGCGCAAGATTTTTACCGTTGATGTCGATGGTGCATTTTTATGCTCGCAAATTGCTGCCCGCCAGATGGTGAAACAGGGGCAGGGTGGTCGCATCATCAACATTACATCGGTACATGAACATACGCCGCTGCCGGATGCCAGCGCCTACACCGCCGCTAAACATGCACTCGGCGGGTTAACCAAAGCGATGGCGCTGGAACTGGTCAGGCATAAGATTCTGGTGAATGCGGTCGCGCCAGGTGCAATTGCCACGCCAATGAACGGCATGGATGACGGCGACGTGAAGCCCGACGCAGAACCATCAATTCCCCTGCGGCGTTTCGGCGCAACGCATGAGATTGCCAGCCTGGTGGCCTGGCTATGTTCCGAAGGCGCAAATTACACCATCGGGCAGTCGTTAATTGTCGATGGTGGTTTTATGCTGGCGAATCCGCAGTTTAAGCCGGAGTAGTGCAATGGGATATGTGGATATTTCAATGGGTATGTTGTAGGCATGATAAGACGCGCCAGCGTCGCATCAGGCATGGAACCCCTGATGTCGGATGCGGCGCGAGCGACTTATCTGTGGCAACTGCTTTACGCCTGATTATCCGGCTTTTTCTTCCCGCGCCGTTTCAGCCACCAGCGCACGCCAACCACCAGAACCACGACCAGAATCAACCAGACCCAGTGTTTCAGATGCTGATCAAGACTGTGCAACCACGGCGCAATCACCTGACCACCGGCGTAACCGATAGTGGTAAAAATCAGCGCCCAGGCAAATGCGCCG
Source organism: Escherichia sp. MOD1-EC6475 (assembly GCF_003046645.1). NCBI lineage: Bacteria > Pseudomonadati > Pseudomonadota > Gammaproteobacteria > Enterobacterales > Enterobacteriaceae > Escherichia > Escherichia sp. MOD1-EC6475. The sequence continues at coordinate 67,590 of NZ_PZKQ01000003.1, forward strand.
AGAATATTCAGCGGCAGAAAGATTTTCGGCGGCAACTGACTGGCACCAATCAGCGTCGGGCCAATTACCCGAAAGCCATACATAAAACGCGTACCAATAACAAACAGATACGGATGGCGCTGGATCAGTTTCTGCGCCCGCTCAATTTTATCCTGATGCTTTGAGATACGACGCAACAGCTTGCCGCCAAACCGCCGTCCGCACAGATAAAGCACCTGGTCGCCAATCATGCCGCCAAGCGCCACAGAAAGAACCACTAGCGGGAATTTTAATAAACCCTGATGTGCCGCAACGCCTCCCAATAAAGTCACGGTTTCACCCTCTGCCAGACTGCCGAGCACCAGCGCGGCATAACCATATTGTGAGATGAGTGTATTGAGATCCATAGGCCAGTCTGTCTCCCTTTGGTTGCCTGTAAGCATACACCCTGTGAATTGTTTGCGCAGAAAAAGGCGTTTCATCACGCGACGCAAATTTCACAACAGGGCAAAAAATAACCACAAGCTGACTTATACTTGAACTGTCAGGTTCAGCAACTCACAAAAAGGGGGCGGTATGAGCCATGTCTGGGGACTGTTTTCCCATCCCGATCGTGAAATGCAGGTGATTAATCGTGAAAACGAAACGATTTCTCATCACTACACCCACCACGTTTTGCTGATGGCGGCGATTCCGGTGATCTGTGCCTTCATTGGCACCACGCAAATTGGCTGGAATTTTGGCGATGGCACTATCCTGAAGTTATCCTGGTTTACCGGACTGGCGCTGGCTGTCCTGTTTTATGGCGTTATGCTGGCTGGGGTCGCGGTGATGGGGCGAGTCATCTGGTGGATGGCGCGCAAATATCCGCAACGTCCGTCGCTTGCGCACTGTATGGTCTTTGCCGGATATGTCGCGACGCCACTATTTTTAAGCGGCCTGGTGGCGCTTTATCCGCTGGTCTGGCTGTGCGCGCTGGTAGGTACGGTGGCGCTGTTTTACACCGGCTATCTGCTTTATCTCGGTATTCCGAGCTTCCTGAATATCAACAAAGAGGAAGGTCTTAGCTTCTCCAGTTCGACGCTGGCGATTGGCGTACTGGTGCTGGAAGTGCTGCTCGCTATTACCGTTATTCTGTGGGGGTACGGTTATCGGCTGTTCTAGAAAGTTCTTTTGCGTTGCATTGCTGGCGTAAATGTCAGCAATGCAGCATTTCCTCACGATTCTCCTTTGACGATCGCACTTTTTGCTCGTTATGATGGCGTCGCTAGCCTCAGTAAATCCTTACTCCGGCGGTGCGCAACCCGTGCGCGTGAACCACTATCTGAATGCTCATCATGCCGAAATTTCGAGTTTCTTTATTTAGCCTGGCTCTAATGCTGGCTGTGCCTTTTGCACCGCAGGCCGTTGCGAAAACGACTGCCGCTACCACAGCTTCGCAGCCGGAAATCGCTTCCGGTAGTGCGATGATTGTTGATCTGAATACCAACAAAGTGATCTATTCGAACCACCCGGATCTGGTGCGTCCGATTGCGTCAATCACCAAATTAATGACCGCAATGGTGGTGCTTGACGCACGACTGCCGCTGGATGAAAAACTGAAAGTGGATATCAGCCAGACGCCAGAGATGAAAGGGGTCTATTCGCGCGTGCGACTGAACAGCGAAATCAGCCGTAAAGAGATGCTACTGTTGGCGCTGATGTCTTCAGAAAACCGCGCGGCGGCAAGCCTGGCGCACCATTATCCTGGTGGTTATAACGCTTTTATTAAAGCGATGAATGCGAAAGCGAAATCGCTCGGAATGAACAACACGCGCTTTGTTGAACCGACCGGATTGTCGGTGCATAACGTTTCGACTGCCCGTGACCTGACCAAATTGCTGATTGCCAGCAAACAATATCCGTTGATCGGTCAGTTGAGTACCACCCGTGAAGATATGGCGACCTTCTCTAATCCGACGTACACCCTGCCGTTCCGCAATACTAACCATCTGGTTTATCGCGATAACTGGAATATTCAGTTAACCAAAACCGGTTTTACCAATGCCGCAGGGCATTGTCTGGTGATGCGCACGGTTATCAATAATAAACCGGTGGCGCTGGTGGTGATGGATGCATTTGGCAAATATACCCATTTTGCCGATGCCAGCCGCCTGCGTACCTGGATTGAGACCGGTAAAGTGATGCCTGTTCCGGCTGCGGCGTTGAGCTATAAAAAACAAAAAGCCGCCCAGATGGCGGCAGCGGGGCAGACGGCACAGAACGATTAAGTTTGCTTGCCTGTAGGCCGGATCAGGCGTTCACGCCGCATCCGGCATTAGGTGCCAGTGCCTGATGCGATGCTTACGCATCTTATCAGGCCTCTATCTGCATCAGGCATCCAGCCGTATTAACTCCACTTACTGCCAGTTTTTCCGCTTACTGGTCTTACCGATCCCAGGGTTCATACTGTTGGTCGGATCGTTCTCGCGATAAAACTTCTGCAGCGTCTCCGGCGCTTTATATAAATGACCGACGTTATGCTCGGCAGGGTATTGCGCGCCGCGCTGGCGTAACAGCTCCAGCATCTGTTCCTTCAACGCATGTACATCCACACCTTTTTTGACGATGTAATCCTGGTGGAAGACATAGCACATAAAATGGCCGTAATAGAGCTTGTGTACCAACTGGCTGTCGATCTCCGGCGGCAAATGCTCATACCACTCCGTGTCATTACGACGCAGAGCAATATCCAGAGCCAGAATGTCTTCGACTTCATCGGAATGCACAGCCTGATAACGAATTGCCGCCCCCGCAGCGGCGAAACGGTGCAAAAATGCTTTGCTTCCTTCCTCCGGCGTACAGACAAAGAAATCGCCTTCAGCCTGTTTGAAATAATCCACCAGCCACGATTTAGCTTCGCCAATGCCATCGCCCGCCATTTTTAACAGCAGATGATGTTCATATTTATCGCGCCAGCTGTTCATGCGTGGGGGTAAATGGCTGGGGAACAGATGACCGAATTTTTGCATCGCACGGTCGGTAAAATGCGGACGGAAGAATTTCACTTTCTCCAGCATCGCATCGGTACGTCCTTTGATATTAAAGAAGAGAGGCATCTTGTCGGTGCCAAGTTTATCGATCATCAGGAAGGTGTCTTTGCCATATTTTTCCGCGATATCGTAGATATCCCGATGCATATATTCCCCTGCAACCGGCAGATTTTCGAAATTAGCCAGAATATGGCGGCGGATTTCAGTCAGCACTTCCGGCTGGTTGGTGCCGATATAAAACACCTGCTGATTTTTTTCCGCTTCGAAGGTATCAAGACGTACCGCGAATACTGCCAGTTTTCCGGCGCAACCGGAGGATTCAAACAGGCGATCCGGGTCGGCGTTATAACGTGCGGGCGTGTCGGCTTCAATATCCCTAACGCGGTGAACATAATCATAATCGTGGGCGTGACGACCATCGTGGCGCACATCATCTTCTTTGATACGATCGTCATCCAGCTTGCTGAGGATCTGCTCCGGTGTTTCGCCCAGATCAATCCCCAGATGGTTCACCAGCGTCAGTTTGCCGTCTTCATTTATGCGCGCGAACAACGACATTTCGGTATACGCCGGGCCACGCTGGACCAGCGAGCCGCCGGAGTTATTACAGATACCGCCGATGACCGATGCACCTATGCACGACGAACCAATCACCGAGTGCGGTTCGCGCCCCAGCGGTTTGAGAGCTTTTTCCAGCGAATAGAGCGTGGTGCCAGGATATGCCAGCACTTGTTCGCCCTTGCCGAGAACGTGCAGTTTGTCGAGACGTAGGGTGCTGATGATAACGATATCGCGATCATAGTCGTTACCGTTTGGCGTCGAGCCTTCGGTGAGGCCGGTATTGGCAGCCTGCATCAGAATAATTTTGTCGGCGGTGACGCAGGCTTTCAGCACCCGCCACAATTCCAGTAACGAACCAGGAAAAACGACAGCCAGCGCGTCGCCCTGACCAGAACGGAAGCCCTTGCGATAGCGGGCCGTTTTTGCGGGATCGGTGAGCAGGTGTGAATGACCGACCAGACGGGCAAGTTCATTCAAAAAGGCTTTATTATCAGTTGTTGTCATGGAAGACATTTTCCACTCCTTGTGGTGGCGAAAAAATATCACAAACTAGAATAGCGCCTTGTATGACAATTCAGCGAGTGAATATTTTGAAAATTCAGACAATAAACTGAGCATTCTTTTTCTCTCTCTATCATGCTTATGGCAAACTACGGTTTTTGCACCATTTTCGCTGCCACATCGGGCAACAAAGGAAGAAAAATCCACATGAAATGGCTATGTTCAGTAGGTATCGCGGTAAGTCTGGCCTTACAGCCAGCACTGGCGGATGATTTGTTTGGTAACCATCCATTAACGCCCGAAGCGCGTGATGCGTTCGTCACCGAGCTGCTCAAAAAAATGACAGTTGATGAGAAGATTGGTCAACTGCGCTTAATCAGCGTCGGCCCGGATAACCCGAAAGAGGCGATCCGCGAGATGATTAAAGACGGGCAGGTTGGGGCGATTTTCAACACCGTAACCCGTCAGGATATCCGCGCCATGCAGGATCAGGTGATGGAATTAAGCCGCCTGAAAATTCCTCTTTTCTTTGCTTACGACGTGCTGCACGGTCAGCGCACTGTCTTCCCGATTAGCCTTGGTCTGGCCTCTTCTTTTAACCTCGATGCGGTAAAAACTGTTGGGCGTGTATCTGCTTATGAAGCGGCAGATGATGGCCTGAATATGACCTGGGCGCCAATGGTCGATGTCTCGCGCGATCCACGCTGGGGACGTGCTTCTGAAGGTTTTGGCGAAGATACGTATCTCACCTCAATAATGGGTAAAACCATGGTGGAAGCGATGCAGGGTAAAAGCCCGGCAGATCGCTACTCGGTGATGACCAGCGTCAAACACTTTGCGGCTTATGGTGCGGTAGAAGGCGGCAAAGAGTACAACACCGTCGATATGAGCCCGCAGCGCCTGTTTAATGACTATATGCCGCCGTACAAAGCGGGGCTGGATGCAGGCAGCGGCGCGGTGATGGTGGCGTTGAATTCGCTGAACGGCACGCCAGCCACCTCCGATTCCTGGCTGCTGAAAGATGTTCTGCGCGATCAGTGGGGCTTTAAAGGCATCACCGTTTCCGATCACGGCGCAATCAAAGAACTGATTAAACACGGCACGGCGGCAGATCCGGAAGATGCGGTGCGCGTGGCGCTGAAATCCGGGATCAACATGAGCATGAGCGACGAGTACTACTCGAAGTATCTGCCTGGTTTGATCAAATCCGGCAAAGTGACGATGGCAGAGCTGGACGACGCTGCCCGCCACGTGCTGAACGTCAAATATGATATGGGACTGTTTAACGATCCGTACAGCCACCTTGGACCGAAAGAGTCTGACCCGGTGGATACTAATGCTGAAAGCCGCCTGCACCGCAAAGAAGCGCGTGAAGTGGCGCGTGAAAGCCTGGTGCTGCTGAAAAACCGTCTCGAAACGCTGCCGCTGAAAAAATCTGCCACCATCGCGGTGGTTGGCCCACTGGCAGACAGCAAACGTGATGTCATGGGAAGCTGGTCAGCAGCCGGAGTTGCCGATCAATCCGTGACTGTACTGACTGGGATTAAAAATGCCGTTGGTGAAAACGGTAAAGTGCTGTATGCCAAAGGGGCAAACGTCACCAGTGATAAAGGTATTATCGACTTCCTGAATCAGTATGAAGAAGCGGTCAAAGTCGATCCTCGTTCTGCGCAAGAGATGATTGATGAAGCGGTGCAGACCGCGAAACAATCTGATGTGGTGGTGGCGGTAGTCGGTGAAGCTCAGGGGATGGCGCATGAAGCCTCCAGCCGTACCGATATCACTATTCCGCAAAGCCAACGTGATTTGATTGCGGCGTTGAAAGCCACCGGTAAACCGCTGGTGCTGGTGCTGATGAACGGGCGTCCGCTGGCGCTGGTGAAAGAAGATCAGCAGGCTGACGCGATTCTGGAAACCTGGTTTGCGGGTACGGAAGGCGGTAACGCGATTGCCGATGTGTTGTTTGGCGATTACAACCCGTCCGGCAAGCTGCCGATGTCCTTCCCGCGTTCTGTCGGGCAGATCCCGGTTTACTATAGTCATCTGAATACGGGGCGCCCGTATAACGCTGACAAGCCGAACAAATACACTTCACGCTATTTCGATGAAGCTAACGGTGCGCTTTACCCGTTCGGTTATGGTCTGAGCTATACCACTTTCACTGTCTCTGATGTGAAACTCTCTGCTCCGACCATGAAGCGTGACGGCAAAGTGACTGCCAGCGTACAGGTGACGAACACCGGCAAACGCGAAGGGGCGACGGTGGTTCAGATGTATTTGCAGGATGTGACCGCTTCTATGAGCCGTCCGGTGAAACAACTGAAAGGCTTTGAGAAAATCACCCTCAAACCGGGCGAAACTCAGACTGTCAGCTTCCCGATCGATATTGATGCGCTGAAGTTCTGGAATCAGCAGATGAAATATGATGCCGAGCCTGGCAAGTTCAACGTCTTTATCGGCACCGATTCCGCACGCGTTAAGAAAGGCGAGTTTGAGTTGCTGTAATGCTTTAGTAAGGGCGCGACGTTTGCGCCCTTTAAGTATTTATCTGATTCTGCAACTGAATCCATCCGCTCAGGCTAACCTCGCCATTATCAACTATGCTTTTCTCTTAATTCGCTGAAAACAACAGTAAAAGAATGAGGAAAGCATCATGCCACTCTCAAAGCTCTGGGCAGGTTCACTGGTTTTGTTGGCAGCCGTGAGCCTGCCGCTACAGGCGGCTTCTCCCGTTAAAGTCGGTTCAAAAATCGATACCGAAGGCGCGCTGCTCGGCAACATTATTTTGCAAGTGCTGGAAAGCCACGGCGTACCGACGGTCAATAAAGTCCAGTTGGGAACTACGCCGGTGGTGCGCGGGGCGATCACTTCTGGCGAGCTGGATATCTACCCGGAATATACCGGCAATGGCGCTTTCTTCTTTAAAGATGAAAATGATGCGGCGTGGAAAAATGCCGGGCAAGGCTACGAGAAAGTCAAAAAGCTCGATGCAGAGCAAAATAAGTTAATCTGGCTGACGCCTGCGCCTGCAAATAACACCTGGACCATCGCCGTGCGTCAGGATCTGGCAGAGAAAAACAAACTCACTTCGCTTGCCGATCTCAGCCGTTATCTGAAAGAGGGCGGCACCTTCAAACTGGCGGCCTCGGCAGAGTTTATCGAACGCGCCGATGCCTTACCCGCGTTTGAAAAAGCCTATGCCTTTAAGCTCGGTCAGGATCAGTTGCTGTCACTGGCTGGTGGCGATACGGCGGTGACGATCAAAGCCGCTGCCCAGCAAACCTCTGGCGTTAATGCCGCAATGGCTTACGGCACTGACGGCCCGGTAGCGGCGCTGGGGCTGCAAACCTTAAGCGATCCACAAGGTGTTCAACCTATCTACGCGCCTGCGCCAGTGGTGCGTGAGTCGGTGTTGAAAGAGTATCCGCAAATGGCACAGTGGCTACAGCCAGTCTTCGCCAGCCTCGATGAAAAAACATTGCAGCAACTGAATGCCAGTATTGCCGTAGAAGGGCTGGATGCTAAAAAAGTGGCTGCCGACTACCTGAAACAAAAAGGGTGGACGAAGTAATTTCTCGTGACTTATCTACGTATTAATCCTGTTTTGGCGCTGCTGCTGTTGCTGACGGCAATCGCAGCGGCGCTGCCGTTTATCAGTTACGCGCCTAACCGTTTAGTCTCTGGTGAGGGGCGTCATCTCTGGCAACTGTGGCCGCAAACGAGCTGGATGCTGGTGGGTGTTGGTTGCGCCTGGCTGACAGCCTGTTTTGTTCCCGGTAGAAAAGGCAGCATTTTTGCTCTCATCCTTGCGCAATTCGTCTTCGTATTGCTGGTATGGGGCGCAGGAAAGGCCGCGACGCAACTGGCGCAAAGTGGCAGTTCGCTGGCGCGTGCCAGCCTTGGCAGTGGCTTCTGGCTGGCTGCGGCGCTGGCATTGCTGGCCTGTAGCGATGCAATCCGCCGGATCACCACTCATCCGTTGTGGCGCTGGTTGTTGCATATACAGATTGCCATCATTCCGCTGTGGCTGCTGTACTCCGGCACGCTTAACGATCTCTCGCTAATGAAAGAGTACGCCAACCGTCAGGATGTGTTCGATGACGCACTGGCGCAGCATCTGACGCTGCTGTTTGGTTCGGTACTGCCTGCGCTGGTGACTGGCGTGCCGTTGGGCGTCTGGTGCTACTTTTCCACTGCGCGGCAGGGGACGATTTTTTCTCTGCTCAATGTCATTCAGACCGTGCCTTCGGTGGCGCTCTTTGGCCTGTTGATTGCGCCGCTTGCCGGGCTGGTCAGCGCATTTCCGTGGCTCGGAACGCTTGGTGTTGCAGGAACCGGAATGACACCCGCACTGATTGCGCTGGTGCTTTACGCCTTACTGCCGTTGGTGCGCGGCGTGGTAGTGGGGTTGAATCAGATCCCGCGCGACGTGCTGGAGAGCGCCACAGCGATGGGCATGAGTGGGACGCAGCGATTCCTGCATGTGCAGTTACCGCTGGCGTTACCGGTATTTCTGCGCAGCCTGCGTGTGGTTATGGTGCAGACTGTCGGTATGGCGGTGATTGCGGCGTTAATCGGCGCTGGCGGTTTTGGCGCACTGGTTTTCCAGGGGCTGCTAAGCAGTGCCATTGATTTAGTGTTGCTGGGAGTGATCCCGGTGATTGTACTGGCGGTGCTTACCGACGCGCTGTTCGATTTGCTTATCGCACTGCTGAAGGTAACAAACCATGATTGAATTTAGCCATGTCAGCAAACTGTTCGGCACACAAAAAGCCGTTAACGACCTCAATCTCAATTTTCAGGAGGGGAGTTTCTCGGTGCTGATTGGCACATCAGGCTCCGGCAAATCCACTACCCTGAAGATGATTAACCGCCTGGTGGAGCATGACAGTGGTGTGATCCGCTTTGCCGGAGAAGAAATTCGCTCGCTGCCAGTGCTGGAGCTGCGCCGCCGGATGGGATACGCCATCCAGTCGATAGGTTTATTTCCCCACTGGAGCGTGGCGCAAAACATCGCTACCGTGCCGCAATTACAAAAATGGTCGCGGGCGCGGATTGACGATCGTATCGATGAATTAATGACGCTGCTGGGGCTGGAGGCGAATTTACGCGAGCGTTATCCCCATCAACTTTCTGGTGGTCAGCAGCAGCGAGTCGGCGTTGCTCGTGCGCTGGCTGCCGATCCGCAAGTTTTGCTGATGGATGAACCGTTTGGCGCGCTGGATCCTGTGACGCGCGGCGCGTTGCAACAAGAGATGACACGCATTCACCGTTTGCTGGGGCGCACCATTGTGCTGGTCACTCATGATATTGATGAGGCGCTACGGCTGGCAGAACATCTGGTGTTAATGGATCATGGTGAAGTGGTGCAGCAGGGCAATCCGCTGGCGATGCTTACTCGCCCGGCGAATGATTTTGTGCGCCAGTTTTTTGGTCGCAGCGAGCTGGGCGTGCGCTTGTTATCGTTACGTAGTGTGACCGATTATGTGCGCCGCACCGAACGCGCTGAAGGTGAGGCACTGGCAGAAGAGATGACGCTACGCGATGCGCTCTCATTGTTTGTCGCTCGTGGTTGTAAAGTGTTGCCGGTGGTTGACGCTCAGGGTAAACCTTGCGGCACATTGCATTTTCAGGATCTGCTGGTGGAGGCGTAAGCGTATGAAAATAATGCGCGATCCGCTGTTCTGGCTCATTGCTCTGTTTGTGGGACTGATTTTCTGGCTACCCTATAGCCAGCCACTGTTTGGTGCTTTATTTCCGCAATTACCTCGGCCTGTTTATCAGCAGGAAAGCTTTGCTGCCCTGGCGCTGGCTCATTTCTCGTTGGTGGGGATCTCAAGTTTGTTTGCCGTGATCATTGGTACTGGTGCTGGAATTGCTGTCACTCGCCCGTGGGGCGCGGAGTTTCGCCCGATGGTAGAAACCATTGCCGCCGTTGGGCAGACTTTTCCGCCTGTCGCTGTGCTGGCGATTGCTGTTCCGGTGATGGGGTTTGGTCAGCAACCGGCGATTATTGCCTTGATCCTTTACGGCGTGCTACCGATCTTACAGGCAACACTTGCCGGACTGGGAGCGATTGATGCCAGCGTGACAGACGTTGCCAAAGGGATGGGAATGAGCCGGGGTCAGCGATTACGTAAAGTGGAGTTACCGTTGGCAGCGCCAGTGATTCTGGCCGGCGTGCGGACTTCAGTAATTATCAACATTGGTACGGCGACCATTGCCTCAACAGTAGGAGCCAGCACGCTGGGAACGCCGATCATCATCGGACTTAGCGGATTTAACACTGCTTATGTGATTCAGGGGGCGTTGCTGGTGGCACTGGCGGCGATCATCGTAGACCGCCTGTTTGAACGACTGGTGCAGCGACTCAGCCAGCACGCAGAATAAAGGTATAACCTGCGAGCATGACGCCACCGATACCGCCTAACGCCATCAACAGGAACAGGGTGATAACCCCAATTTTCGCTATGCGCATAATGCACTCCTTATGTTAACGAAAGGATTGTACAGTAAAGCGCATTTGTTAACGAATCATTAAATGCCGAGTGGGAAAATATCATTGCCTTGTTCCTGCCAGCTGGTGAGTTGCTGCTGCTGGGCGGGAGACTGGTTTTCACCGCACCACACTAATAGCGTGCGGCCTTCAAACAGTTCCGGGCGTAGTTGATTGAGCGAGTGGGCGAGGACATCAATGCGCCATCCTTGTTGACTGGCAATCCATCCTTCCAGCCACAGACGCGTGGTATCCTGAATATTCCAGCCAACCACCAGCGCATCTTTGCCCTGTTTTTTACGTGCTGAGGCCAGACAAATGGCGATGTAGTTGATCAGTACACCGTCGAGGATCGCCAGTAACGCCTGGAGAGTTGGTTGCTGACACTGAAGACGTCGGCGCAGAGGAATGAACAGATGTGTGGTGAGCGTCTGGGCGGGGTAATCCTGACCACGCTCTTTGATCCACATTCGCAGACTTTGTAGATTGCCACTTTGCAGGTAATTAAGCAGAGTTTCTTGCTGATCGCGCCAGCCGTTTTGCACATCAACATTCTCATTACTGAGTAGCATTTTAACTTTGCTGACCTGCACGCCGTTATCGATCCAGCGTTTGATCTCGCGGATCCGGTCGATATCGGCATCGTTGAACAGGCGATGTCCGCCGTCTGTGCGCTGCGGTTTCAATAATCCGTAACGCCTCTGCCACGCGCGTAACGTGACAGGATTGATATCACAAAGCAACGCCACTTCACCAATTGTGTAAAGCGCCATCCTACCACCCATGCTCGCGAGGTCCCGGTTTAACTTTAGACGCAGATTTGCGAACCAGGTAGTTTTGTCCGTTTTTAGTTCATCGTTAGGGTGATTTTATTTTTGCCAGGCGATTTTGAGTGATCGTACTCACGAATTCTCATTTTTCTGCAAGAGTTCAAAGAAAGTTAAACGCAGGCAATGTATGTTACGCGTTTTAAAGGGAAGTGTGGTTTGCGGGTATGTACGATTTTAATCTGGTGTTGCTGCTGCTTCAGCAGATGTGCGTTTTTTTAGTCATTGCATGGTTAATGAGTAAAACGCCATTATTCATACCGTTAATGCAGGTCACGGTTCGTTTGCCGCATAAATTTCTCTGCTACATCGTTTTTTCCATCTTCTGCATCATGGGCACCTGGTTCGGGTTGCATATCGACGATTCGATTGCTAATACGCGGGCGATTGGCGCGGTGATGGGAGGCTTACTCGGCGGCCCGGTGGTGGGCGGTCTGGTTGGTCTGACCGGCGGGTTACATCGATACTCAATGGGGGGGATGACCGCGCTAAGTTGCATGATCTCGACTATCGTCGAAGGGTTGCTCGGTGGCCTGGTACACAGCATCCTGATCCGACGCGGGCGCACTGATAAAGTTTTTAACCCCATTACCGCTGGTGCCGTCACGTTCGTTGCTGAAATGGTGCAAATGTTGATCATCCTGGCGATCGCCCGACCTTATGAAGATGCGGTGCGTCTGGTGAGTAATATTGCTGCGCCAATGATGGTCACCAATACCGTCGGCGCGGCGCTGTTTATGCGTATATTGCTTGATAAACGCGCGATGTTTGAAAAATACACTTCGGCTTTTTCCGCCACAGCGTTGAAAGTCGCAGCCTCGACGGAAGGCATTTTGCGCCAGGGCTTTAACGAAGTGAACAGCATGAAAGTGGCACAGGTGCTATATCAGGAACTGGATATTGGTGCTGTAGCCATTACCGATCGCGAGAAATTGCTGGCCTTTACCGGGATCGGTGACGACCATCATTTGCCAGGCAAACCGATTTCCTCGACCTACACCTTAAAAGCGATTGAAACCGGCGAAGTGGTCTACGCCGATGGCAACGAAGTGCCTTACCGTTGCTCTTTGCATCCGCAATGCAAACTGGGGTCGACGCTGGTGATTCCATTGCGTGGCGAAAATCAACGGGTGATGGGCACCATCAAATTGTATGAAGCGAAAAACCGTTTGTTCAGCTCAATCAACCGCACGCTGGGGGAGGGGATTGCGCAGTTGCTTTCGGCGCAGATCCTCGCCGGGCAATATGAGCGGCAAAAAGCCATGCTCACCCAGTCAGAAATTAAACTGCTTCACGCCCAGGTGAATCCCCATTTCCTGTTCAATGCGCTTAACACCATTAAAGCCGTTATCCGCCGCGACAGCGAACAGGCCAGCCAGCTGGTGCAGTATCTTTCTACTTTTTTCCGCAAAAACTTAAAGCGGCCTTCGGAGTTTGTTACTCTCGCCGACGAGATTGAACATGTGAATGCTTATCTGCAAATTGAAAAGGCGCGCTTCCAGTCGCGATTGCAGGTCAACATTTCTATTCCAGAGGAGTTATCCTGGCAGCAGTTGCCCGCGTTTACCCTGCAACCAATAGTGGAAAACGCTATTAAACATGGAACATCACAACTCCTGGATACAGGGCGAGTGGCAATTAGCGCAAGGCGTGAAGGGCAACATTTAATGCTGGAGATCGAAGACAATGCCGGTTTGTATCAACCGGCAACCAATACCAGCGGGCTGGGGATGAATCTGGTGGATAAGCGTTTACGTGAGCGTTTTGGCGATGACTATGGGATAAGCGTCGCCTGTGAGCCTGATAGTTACACCCGAATAACGTTACGACTGCCATGGAGGGACGAGGCATGATTAAAGTCTTAATTGTCGATGATGAACCGTTAGCACGGGAGAACCTGCGCGTATTTTTGCAAGAACAGAGCGATATTGAAATTGTCGGCGAGTGCTCAAACGCCGTGGAAGGGATCGGCGCGGTGCATAAACTGCGCCCGGACGTGCTGTTTCTCGACATCCAGATGCCGCGCATCAGCGGTCTGGAAATGGTGGGGATGCTCGACCCGGAACATCGTCCGTATATCGTTTTTCTCACCGCGTTTGACGAATACGCCATTAAAGCCTTTGAAGAACATGCCTTTGATTATCTCCTGAAGCCAATTGATGAAGCGCGACTGGCAAAAACGCTGGCGCGTTTGCGTCAGGAGCGGAGCAAGCAGGATGTTTCGCTGTTACCGGAAAATCAGCAGGCGCTGAAATTTATTCCTTGTACGGGGCATAGTCGGATTTATTTGCTGCAAATGAAAGATGTGGCGTTTGTCAGCAGTCGGATGAGCGGTGTTTATGTCACCAGTCACGAAGGGAAAGAAGGTTTTACCGAACTGACTTTGCGCACCCTGGAGAGTCGTACACCGCTACTGCGTTGTCATCGTCAGTATCTGGTTAACCTCACGCATTTGCAGGAGATTCGCCTGGAAGATAATGGCCAGGCCGAGTTGATTTTACGTAATGGTTTAACCGTGCCGGTCAGCCGCCGTTATCTGAAAAGCTTAAAAGAGGCGATTGGCCTTTAAAAGACTGCTAAAATGGCTTTTTGCCTCATCAACACCTGAAGGCCTCATGCTAAGTAACGATATTCTGCGCAGCGTGCGCTACATTTTAAAAGCCAATAATAACGACCTGGTGCGCATTCTGGCGCTGGGCAATGTCGAAGCCACTGCCGAACAGATTGCCATCTGGTTGCGTAAAGAAGATGAAGAAGGTTTTCAACGTTGTCCGGACATTATTTTGTCCTCATTCCTGAATGGCCTGATTTACGAAAAACGCGGCAGGGATGAATCTGCACCGGCACTGGAGCCGGAACGTCGTATTAATAACAATATTGTGCTGAAAAAATTGCGCATCGCGTTTTCACTGAAAACCGATGACATTCTGGCGATCCTCACCGAACAGCAGTTCCGCGTTTCTATGCCGGAAATTACTGCGATGATGCGTGCGCCGGAGCATAAAAACTTCCGCGAATGCGGCGATCAATTCTTGCGTTATTTTCTGCGTGGACTGGCGGCGCGCCAGCATGTGAAGAAAAACTAAGACAGGTCTGGAGGCCATGCAGAGAGCATGGCCTCCAGCAGATTATTTCACTTCTTTAAAGCCAGCGGCTTTCATCACCAGTTCCATTTGCGCCATAGTGATGCCTTTTTTGGCATCGTCAGCAGAAATGTTAATGCCGGAAATACCCTGCAGGGCTTTAAAATCAACTTTTTCCATATCGATAGTCACGTTTTCCTGCGCGTAAGTATCAGTAAAGGTTAATTTTTCTTCAACGCCAGTAATGTTTTTATATTTTGCACTTAACGGCTCAAGCTTTTTAGCCGCCTCTTCTTTGTTAGCTGCACCGATGGTTGCAAACTGAATTTTGGTTTCTGAAGATTGCTTAAGCACCTTGTCGCCTTTGTAGACATAGGTAATGGCAATTTCAGTACCGTTCAGATTGGCACTAAATTTCTTTGATTCTTCTTTATCACCACAGCCAGCGAGAGAGAAAACCAGAACAGATGCAACAACGAGGGAAAACAGTTTGTTGAAAGCCTTCATGTAAAACTCCATTTTATCAAGATCAGAAAACTGGTGACTCTCACCAGGGCGCTATAGAATATTCTTTATACCTCGTCTTGAGCAGTCCGGAAATGGAGTAGATCTCTTAATAAAAAGCATTTTTTCCTCCTTGTTGCTCAAGCATCAGTAACAACTGTTCGCAGAGTAAAACACAGTTATTCAATACTTCTGCCAGTGTCTCGCCTTCCGAATTGCGTAATTGCTTCAACACATGCGCCAGCCGATAAAAACCTACTACGGTGAGTTCGTTCGCCAGCAAATCAGCCTGACTAATGGCGCTCTGTTGCTGATAGCGCCAGCCGTTATGGAGCAGTTGAATAAGCAACGCCTGGCAGCGCATCAGCACTTGATGATCGGTGGACGGTACAGGAAGAACTCTGGCGGAAGGTAGCGGTGCCACAGGCGCAGTTTCTGCATCCAGCGCCCAGGCGCGAGTTTGCGTCATCATTACCCGTGGCTCCAGCGTCAATTGCCCCTCAACAAAACTGACAAAACCAGAAACCAGACACACAGGATCATCCTGCTGTTGTAAAAGGGACGCCATACGTTCAACTGCAAAGGGCGCACTGGTTGAAGCTGGCAGTGATAACGTCAGCACGTTATCTTCGCCTTCGCCACTGATTACCTGCGCATCCAGCGTCTGGCGGCTGCTATCCCAGCCAAGAGAAAGACATTCCGCCACCGGCAGAATAAATAAATTATCCACCTGGTTAAGAGGTCGTATGCAGGCTGGTGGACGCTGGCATAGGTATTCCCGCAGAGCCACAATGCCTGGCTGGCGTAACGGTGCCCCCAGCATTTGCCAGGCATCAGGTGACAGTGGCACAACGCTACTTAAGCGGTTGCGCGTACCTAATAACAGTTCGCCTTCGGCGCTCCGACGTGCAGCTTGTGAAACAATTTGCCCACCCGCCAGCGCGGCAGCCTGAAAGGTAAACAGCCGACGTGTAGCTGCAGGCGCCTTTTCTTGTTCACTTCTCGACCAACTGCGTGACAGATGCAAAATACTGCCAGTGTCGGGGTCGCTAAACCAGATCCGTAAACCATACTGTTGGAAGTCCTGCCAGCAACGCATACCTAACGATACCAGCCGCAGATGATCAAGCTTTGCTTCTCCGGCAATGCCTGCACCAACGACCGTGCGCCAGGGCATGGGCGGGACTTCACTAACACCGTCGCGTCGTGCCATCTCTTGTGCACAGTTCAATCGACTGTTTAATGCCGCAAGCTGATGTAAGCATTCTCCGGCATGATAGTGACTGGCGCGGGCGTGGGAGGCATCAATACTGGCGCGCAGTTGCCGTAGCGATTCACTCACCCATCGCCAGTTGCAGCGTTCCGCCGCTTGCTGTGCGCGGCTGAATGCTGCCTCGTAGTGGAGTAACGGCTGGCTGATGCCGCCCAGCCATAATGCCTGGCTTAATTGTTGGACATATTGACGACATGCTTTGCCTTCGTCGCTGGCAAATGGATCGTCGTTCGAGGCGACGTGTTCGCTGCGCATCTGCCAGATTAAATGGGTAAATTCTGCCTGCTGCGTTTTGGCCTGGGCAAATGCCTGCACTGCCAGTACTACGTGTTCGCACAGCGTTCCTTCAATGCAATCACAACGGGCGAAACGAATGCTGCTGCGGGAATAAAAACGCACATCGCTCATCGGTAAGCGGGCAGAGGGAATTTCGCCTGGCGCGCAGAACAGTTCAATGGTGATACCTTTGGCGACCAGGGATTGAGCGCGTTTGTGCGTGGCAGTGGGCAGGGTAGTCAGTTCTTCCAGCCAGATTGCCGGATTCCATTCCTCTTCTTTTTCCGTGGGCTGAGAGGTAGCACAAAGTCGCTGATAACTTAACACCAGCATCACGCGATGGCGGCACATACCGATAGCTCCGCAGCTACACTGAGCCTCCTTCAGCGCCTGACCGCCTGCCAGTTGGCTGCGTGTACCGTCACTAAATGTGGCGATCAGCGTGCCGTTTTCATGGCTGATTTGCGGGATATTGCCATTTTCCAGCTCCTTAAGGCTGCGCTTAACAAAACCAGCATTGCTTAACGCCGTCAGGGCTTGTGGCGTCAGTTCTAATAATTCCGGGTGTAGTGCATTCATGACTGAAGATTCTCCGCCAGCCATGACGCCAGTTCGCCCGGCGTCATGGCAGCAATTTGTGCACCGACATTAACCAGCGCCTGGGCCATATCACGGTCATAACAGGGCGTTGCTGTGCTATCGAGCGCCGTCAGTCCCAGCACTTTGATGCCGCTTTGAACACATTGTTTCACCTGGTGGATGAGTGATGATGATGATCCTCCCTCATAAAAATCGCTCACCAGAATAATTACACTTTTACCCGGCTGTTCAATAAGTTGACGGGCATACTCCATCGCACTGGCGATGTGCGTTCCGCCGCCTAACTGTACTTTCATTAATAACTCCACCGGATCGGCAACGTCTGCCGTGAGATCGACCACGCTGGTGTCAAAAGCGACCAGATGTGTGCGGATACCGGGTAGTTGCCATAGACAGGCCGCCATCACTGCCGAGTGGATCACCGAATCCACCATTGATCCACTTTGATCAACCAGTAAAACCAGTTGCCATTGTTCGCTATGGCGCTTAATTCGGCTGTTAAAGCGGGGCGATTCGATATACAACTTGCCGTGTTGCGGATGCCAGTGTTGCAGGTTGGCGCGCAGAGTACTTTTGAAATCGAAATTACGCGCCAGGGGAATATGCGAGCGGCGTCGACGGTCACGTACACCAGAAAAAGCCTGACGAACTTCCTTCGCCAGTCGCGCCATAATTTCTTCCACCACCTGGCACACTATCCGGCGAGCGGCGGCCAGCACGTCCGGATTCATCAAATGTTTAGTGTGCAAAACGGCGCGTAACAGGCTTTCAGAGGGCTGCATACGTTCCAGCACCTCAAGATTTGTCACCACATCTTCAATGCCGTAGCGCAGCACCGCGTCACTTTCCAGCCGCTCAATGACCTGTTGCGGAAAGAGCGTATGAATACTATTGATCCATTCTGGCGTGGTGAGATTTGAGCTACCTAATCCACCGGATCGTTCACCACGCTGGATACGTTCGGGATCGCGCCCATACAGCCACTCCAGCGCGTGGTCTATCTGCCGGGCATTGCCATCCAGAGCACCAAGGGTAGTTTCTGCCGCTTCGCCAAGAATCAATCGCCAGCGTTGTAGCTCACGGGTAGTCAGAAGATCGTTCAGTTCAGACATGGAAAACTCCCCAGTGTTGCAGCGATGCCAGTGCCTGCTGTTCGAGTTGTTGATGATGTGCAATAGCTTGCGGTGGGCAATGCAACGGCATTTGCAGCGCCGAAACAGGAAGTTGCGCCAGTTGATAATGTTCAAGCACCTGATGCGCCAGCGTCCCGCGTTCTCGTGGTGGTAGCCAGGCCATCGCCGCGCGCAAATCGGGCAGGGCGTTAATAAAATCGGCGTCACTCAGTTGATTTAAATGACGGCTGAAACCGGCGATAAATGCAGGCTGACAGGCCAGTTGATGACGGGCCAGCGCCAGCAAACCGTGCAGAGCTTCGCCTGACTGTGCCGGAGACAATTGCGTTAGCATCGTCAGCGCCGCTTCGGCACTGGCGTTGGAATGTTCCAGACGCATCAGTGCGCCAAGAGCCGCGCCGCGATCCAGCGCCGTTGCATGAGTGCTCTGGCTGCGGCGTTCCAGTAATGCCAGAGCGGCGGAAAGCGAGACGCCCGGCAGTTGAATGCCGCTATGAAGATCGCGCAGGATATGACACAACGCTCGCCAGCTATGCAAATGGGTGTGAAATTCTTTTTCGTCCGGTCTGCCGTTGGATTCACATAGCCATAGCGTGCGATCGATGGCCGCACATAACGTTGCTTGTAATATCTGTGAGCCTTGCATACCGCTGATTTCATCCAGCCGCCACAAAGCGTAAAGCACCTCCAGCGCCTGGCCCATCTCAGCAAACTGATTTTCCTGGGCGATGAGCAACGCGAGTTGTTCCAGTAACAGCTCACTAAAGTTCGCCAGACCGGCCAATGCTGCCTGACTCAGACATGCAGTGATGCTGCTAATTCCTCCTGCATCCAGCATGTCTGCTTCTAATTTGTTACGTGCAGCTTCCTGAAGTGTGGCGCCAAAGCAGGCTGCTTCAATCAATGCGGCATGTTGGCTAAGTGGTTGAGTTAATTTCCACTGTTCTTCGCCGTTACCCGCAAGCGTCAGTGTACTTCCGTGTTGACGTGTGATGCCGGGGAGTTCGAGGATTGCCAGCCGATGCAGCACTTGACTTTGTGCCAGGCCGCCGGGGGTAAAGCGATTCAACGCCAGGTCGGATGGTAGGGTGATTTCGGTACGTTCCAGTTCGGACGTTACATCTTTTGGTAGAGGAGGTAGAGGCGTGGAAGGGGCAAGTTTGCCAAATCCATCTCCTGTCAGGACATCAATCAGCGTCAGCAAAATGGGATCGGTATCCGGGTGAATGACTCCGCGATAGCTCCACGGTAGCGGCGCGTTTAATGCTTCTTTGATAAGCGAGCCCGCTAATGCATCCAGCCAGTCAGTACGTAGCGGCAGAGTATGACCGCGCAGTTGTGCCAGAGCCATCGAATGCAGATGGGCGGCAGCCATATCGGCGGTGGAGGCTGGTAAGTGGTGCTGACGTAAACGGGTTAGAATCGTTTTAAGTAACAGCTCTCCGGCGCGTTGCAAACCAAATTTCCAGCACCAGTTTTGCCAGACCGGAGCTGGCATTCCTGAAAGGTATCCCGCCAGCACATCAAGACGTTTTTCACTGTATGGTGTGAGATAACAACCAGTAACAGCTTCTGGCAGTGATGGTAATTCTGGTTTTTGACTTTCCTGCAAGCATTCGCGCCATCTTTTTGCCAGCGCCGGGGCGTGCCAGCCGCCGCAGACGACTAACACATTGCCATTGTTTTGCCGCATAGCCCATGCAATCCAGCGAGCCATAAAGGTTTCACGCTGGCAGTTGAGAGCATCAGCAGGGGTTTCTCCCCGTAGTTGTTCAAAATAGTGAGCCAGTGATGATGGCAGCACAGCTTGCTGGCTTTCATCTTCGAACAGGTGATCCCACAGCGTGTCGCTGTTATCCATGCGGGTAGCGCGTAACAGTAAGGCCAGACCGCCATCAGCCGCAGCCGATTCATCGTCATCTTCTTCACTTTGCGCCCAGCAAGGCAAATCGATAAAGTACGTTTGCGCCTGAATGCGACGCGCAGCGTGCAATGCCTGCCACTCCGGGGAAAATTCGGCAAACGGGGTCCAGGCACCGCGCCCCGTGGCCTTACTGTCCTGATATTGAGAATAACTGTATATGGCAACAGGAAGCTGGTGGTCTAAAAACAATTCATCTACCCGGTCATTAAAATCGGCCGGACCTTCAATCAAAACGTATCGTGGTTGCTTACTTTCGATTAGCGATTTCACCAGCCGGGCACAGGCCGGGCTATGATGCCGGATGCCGACAATTAACGGCTCGCTCATACAACTTCCCTCACGGCAGACGGTGGCGAGCTTGATAATAAGCCTGCCAGTGAGCTTCTTTATACGTGGCAACACGCTGTTCAAAGTAACGGCGCAGCCGAGCGCGATCTTCTTCGTTATCTTTGACGATGGTGCCAGCAATACAGTCCACCAGATCGGCAGGCTCTCCCGCGCGATTCGCTAAAAACCAGGCGCGGACCCCCACGGCGTGTGCCACGTTAACGGCTTCAGCGGTAGACATAATGGCCGTCAGGGTATCCATTGACGTTTTCTTTTCGCCGTTGGCACGCAGATCGCGGAAGGTACGCACCAGTAATTCCAGTACCGCGTCAGGTACTTTGTGCGGAATGCCACTATGAGCCAGCAAACGCGCCGAAGCAGTGGCGACCAGTTCCAGTTCCTGGGCGAAATCCATAATCGGAAAGACGGTTTCAAAATCGAAGCGACGCTTTAGCGCCGCGCTCATTTCATTGACGCCGCGATCGCGGGTATTGGCGGTGGCAATAATGTTAAAGCCTGCACGGGCGTAGAGTTGACTTGCTTCACCGGTAAGTTCCGGAACCGTCATAACCCTGTCAGAAAGCATACCTAACAGACAGTCTTGTACTTCCAGCGGTGTACGCGTTATCTCTTCAAAACGGACGATTTTGCCATCACGCATCCCCTGGTAGAGCGGAGCCGGGACAAGAGCTTCTGTTGACGGACCGTGGTTGATTAGCAGAGCGTAGTTCCAGCCGTATTTGATTTGGTCTTCGGTGGTTGATGCGCCGCCCTGAATGGTTAAACCGGCATCGTCGCTAATGGCTGTTGCGAGCAATTCAGAAAGGAGGGATTTTGCCGTACCCGGCTCCCCAACCAGCATTAAACCGCGCCCGGTGGCAAGAGTCACTAACATGCGTTCGATAGCAGAAGGGCTGATTACGACTTTACGGCTGATGTTTTGCGTCTCATCGCCAAGAATAAAAGCACGGGCTGCAGGCAAACTTAACTGCCAGCCGGGAGGGCAGGGCACGCGATCATTTTTTTTTAATTTTGCCAGTTCATCGGCATATAACACAGCGGCAGGCGGACGCTGCAGATGATTATTCTGTGGTGACATATATTCATCCCTGAAATGTATTAGTGAAATAAACGATATTCTACGCGCAATAATTGTTTGGCGCATTAATTGTTTGAGTGGAAAATATCTGGAAAGTAGATCACAGGAAATAAAAAAACCTGCTGGTGAGGCAGGTTTTTTTATTTACGACTTTCAGGCTCTGAACCGCAGCCTGTGCAACATCGTGTTCCAACGAACGAATTATAACCATCCCCAGACCCTATTGCAATTCACTCAACGAGATTTATAATCCCGAACATTGGAACGCAAAACCGGATCGGACCAATTTCAAGTCCTGGCTGCCGGACGGATGGTGCTGCAGGCGGTGCCCTGATCCGGAGTGCAATATCGTGTTCCAACATACGTAAACCGGCATCGACAGGCAGCGTAAGGGTAAGGTGCTGGTGTTGCGCTCCTTAATAAGGAGAGCGAATGGACACGCTGACACGAAAGTTAACCGTGCTCATTGCTGTACTGGAGCTGTTAGTGGCTCTGTTACGGTTGATTGATTTGTTGAAGTAATTAGCAAATTGAAACGCATCTAAGGGGGAATACCTCTTCCCCCTTTAATAAATTATAATTCTATTTGTTGACTGAATATATTATGTAGTTCACGATTAAAAATTGCTATTACAGTTTCTGGTGATTCACCTCGTAATATTCGCTCATCAATAAATTCATCTCTTATATAAATCAAAGCATCATTTATTAGCGGATCGCTATCATCTCGATCAAATTGATTAAATGTTGGATGCAACCGGAAGCGTTCCAGTCGATAGACCGTTCCAGTAAATAATTGGGCATATTTATGTATTTCAAGTCGGAAGGTAAAGGGTTCTTCAGGATCAATGACCTGATAGTCGTAAATAGCGACCAGTTCACTTTGCACGATCATGGATTTTCTCAGTTGTCAGACAGTGGGCAGTTTTGTTACTACCCGCAGTGCGTTAGTGAAAAATGATGTCCGGCGTACTTAAGGCTTCACTCAAATCAAATACATCGAGTTCGGCAAAAGTGACAGATTGATTGTCGCGATACACTTTAAGAGAACTGAAACTCATCAACGCCTTGCTATCAACATTGTAGTGGTGAAAACCGGGTGAAAACTTAAGCACCAGACGATACTCACCTAAGCCATAGACAAATTCGTCTTCATACCCTGATGCCCAGCCCTTGTAACGCATCCCCATCAGTTGCCCAACGGTGGCTGACTTCCCCTGCCAGCGGTTCAGGCTATTGTTTGCTGCTTCATCTGGCGTGAGAAGTACCGTGCGTCGTGCCAGTTGACGAAATGGCGGAATAATCTCGTAATCGGCAAAAAGTTGTTCAAATTCACCACGTATTTCTGTTGGCATTTCTAACGGGTGCGCAATGCCAATCAGGCAATCTGGAGGTAGATCAATAACATCGTCCTGGGCATTACAGAATTCCCCTTCTGCCGCTACGCGAAATGCATTAAGTAAACGACGTGGTTCATTTGCCGGATAAATGCCCCATATCAGTCGCTGGGCAACCAGTCGGGTAAAAGGATGTTTAACAAACAGAGAGTAAAAATCTGCCAGTGACCAGCGTCGGGCGGTGCGCAGTGCCGATTCCAGACGCGGCAGTAGATCTTTGCTGATCTGAGTAGCGTCTTTTCTCAATCCTTTCAGGCGAGCCAGTGCTTCAGGCGCTTTAAGTTGATCGTCATCGGCTCGCAACCGGGGAACACTTTTCTGGCGCACGTTTTGCTGATCGTAGATAACCGGGGTGAGGTTTTCATCGAAACGAATGGTAAACTGTCGTGAACCAAAATCAAAAATTAACGCTAGTGGATCATCGAGACCCAGTGTTGGGACTAATCTGTCCGCTAACTCTTCCTGGCTTAGTCCGCGATTTTCTGCGACCACCTGAAGAAATTCCGCCGCGTTATCACGTAAGGGGCGCGATTTCGCTCGTTGCGAGATATGGTGCAGTTGTATTAGCGCCATATCATTATTCATCAGGGTAAGTATATTCAGGCCACTGACAGCCCGGGCAGATTTGCCTTCCTGCGGCCAGGCGAGGATCTGCGTTGTCAGATCCCGTGCCGTGCTTTCATCGCCAAAGAGACTTAACGCCAGAAATGCCCAGTTGTCTTTTGCGGGGGCGCCAGCTTGTTGCCAGGCGGTAAACAGATCCCAGGCAAAAGTGGTCAGCGTTTGCGCCTGGCAGAACGTTTTCAATTGTTCCAGTCCGCTATAAAAACACCCACCCTGGGTAAAGCGCAGCATTTCGCCAATAATTTCCAGAGCATCATCGGTAACAGGCTGATTATTATTGATAAGCCGTGGCCTGCGCCACATTGTCGGATGCCAGAAATCAGGGGCTTTCGGAATGCGCGGCGGGTAAATTTCCAGTGGGTTCTGGGTAAGCAATTGCTCCAGGGCAGGCCAAACATCAGCACGTTGCCAGCGGTTTGCCACGGTTTGCAGCAATTCACCATGTCCCTGCTCATACAGTAAACGCAGGGCAAGTAATGCGGCTTCGCGGTTGTCGCTGGGCTTGGTAAAGACGAGAGGAATAAGTGCGGTAGCCGTATGTTCCGGCCATTGTAAAATCCACTGACGTGCCAGATCACGCTGAGTGGCAAAACGGTGCCAGATGCGGGCGACGGGTAGCGCCAGTTCGGTTGTGCCGAAATTTAAAGTTAACGGAAATGTTTCTTTCGGACGATGTGAAAAAGCCAGCAACAAACCGGGTAATGCATCCAAACCGAGGATGCTGAGAAAATAGTCTTCACCCGCGAACAGATGTTTTTTCTCATTGATACGCAGCCAGAAAGCCACTGCCATCTCACGCGGAAGCTGTGCCAATAAATACAGATTCCAGACACTCTTTTCAGGACGATAACGCGAGTAGCTGTCATTTTCCCAGGTGTTAATTAACGCTTCAACGTCGCCGTTACGAAGCGCCTGTTCTGCTGATTTTGCTTCCGGAGAATACCAGCCATTGTTGATTTCCTCGACTCTGCCCTGGTAGTAATGCCACTGAACCACTAATGCTTTGCGCGCCGCATCCAGTTTGCCGGGCAGTATATAATTTCGGAACAGCCATACATCATCCCCAAAACCCAGCTCCTGTAGTACAACCCGACCACTTTTTCGTTCCATGCGTTCCGCAAGTGATTCCGTGCTGAAATAACGGGCAGGCTCTGTGGTGGCAAGCCTCTCTTGCTCGCCCGGTTGCCAGCGGGCTTTGGGCGCTAATTTGAGAGGCGCTAGATCAAGGCGCAGCAATGCCGTTTTTTTCTTACCTCGCCACGGTGGAGAAACAAGTATTTCTGGCGGGTCGTTGCTATAAGTACTCTCGAAAGCAGGTTTCGGCGGTGCCGATAAATAACTCTTCAGCACGGCCTGGGCTTGAGTGCTTAACCATGGACTTACGTCTTCTGCCAGTTGTGGCTGCGATGCCATCAACGTTTGTAACAGCGTGCGCCAGTATTCATCACGTGCTTTTTGCTGTGCAGGCAGCTTTTTGTCTTCGATGACTGGATAACCAGGGCGCGCAGGTGGTTCTTTTAACGCCAGCAGCTCAGCCAGTGCGGTGAGTGTCGAATGGGGGAAATTTTTACTGTATTTAGCCACGCGTTGCAGGCTGGGTTTGTTTTTATCAGCCACCAGTAACAAGATGCGGATGACCAGCGGGTGGTTTATTTGTACCAGCAGGCTGCCGCAGTCGTCTTTATGAGCATACATTGCCAGACGTGGCACGGCAGCTAACCCTTGTTCGCGCAAAAGGGCGGCACAGGCAGCGTAACCGAAGTGGTTTTCATGCGACATATAACTGGCTTCACGATAGCTAAATACGTCCTGGCTCCAGTATCGTTCGAGGCTTTTTACCGCCGTAGTATCAGTAGCAACGACCTTTAACCACTCCTTTGAGTAAACACTCGTTGATGGGTTTTCGAGGCTGGCAAGCTCATTCGCTATCTCTGGTTTTTCCGGAAGCAGCAGCGCAATAAAAGGGCGGCGAACTATGGGGATCTCTGGCAGTGCGGCAATGAGTTTGTCGGCACAATGCTGCCAGCAATTTTCCTCTGCCAGTGAAAGATGTTTACGCAGACGAAAATCGAAATTGCTAAAAGTCTCTGAGCGATAGCCATAGCCTGTATCTTCGTTCGGTGTCATTAAACACACTGCTGATGGATCAGCATGATAACTCTGTACAATGAACTGACGCGCTATCACCACATCCGTCGCATATTCCAGCCCATATTTTTGCACGATTTCATCAAGTAACTGCTGGCGATCATTTTTCTCGATACAGATCAGAGCCGCCATTGTAAAGGCTGGGATTGACGGTTTATGCTCGCCAATCAAATTAATTGCCTGCTGGATAGCGGATTGCCACTTCAGTGAACATTTATCATAATGCCAGGTGATATTTTTCTTCTTGCCTGCTTGTTGTAGTAATTCATCTCCCAATGTCTGAATGAGGCTTGCAGTAACAACGGGCACCGGTTCGCCCGGCCAGCGGCGATGGCTTAGCGGCGTTTTTCCCTTTTTGTGTTCAGTTCCAGTTGTGCGTTATCCGCCAGCCACGGTAATTCCTTGCTCATGTTCTTTCCTTATTCAAACAGTGCTTCAATATCGTTAATCAGCTCGCTGGCGGTGATGTCGTCGAGCACGGAGAACTGCGCTTCCTGAGTTGAATTACTTCCCCAGCCATAACGCTCTGCTTTTCCATCCCATAGCCATAGTTTGCTTAAAAGTTGCTCGGCACTGAGTTCGGCTGGTGACATGCCTACCGCAAAACCTTCATCGATTTCCATGATTAACGACCAGCGACCAAGAGGTTTGATCATCCAGCCGATCCAGCCTGCATCCTGCGGTTCGCCACGCAACCAGCCTTTATTTGCCAGCCCCATGACCCGACCGCTCGGGCATTTTCTGCCTGTCCAGCGGGTTAGTTCGCTGGCATTGCGTTCGGCTTCTGTCAGGGGGTAACTGTTACGATCAAGCTGGCGGAACGGCGGTAACAGTTCGTAGTCGGCAAAAAGCTGACCAAAAGCGGCGGCATCCGTCGGTGATATTTCCAGAACGTGAGGGATACCAATAGAAATGGCTCCTTCTGGCAGAGTGAAGAGATCATCGTCAGCAGTACTGTAGCTGTTATCTTCCGCAACGCGAAAGCAAGCCAGTAGCTGGTTGTCGGTGCTATAAACGCCCCAAATCAGGCGGCGGGTTAAGTGGCGTACCAGTGGGTGCTCAACCAGAAAGAGCCGGAAGTTTTCCTCTGACCAGCGACGGCGCAGGCACATGGCGGATTCCAGCCTCGCTACCTGCTGGGCTGCGACGGTACGCGCATCTTTTTTCAGCAATTTGTAGAGGTTAACAGCATCGTTCGCCTGTGATTCATCATCGCTTTTATTCGGTTTAGGTAAGTCTTTCAGGCGGCTGCCGGAAACATCACGCACAAACGGTTTTAAGGTTTCATCAAAGCTGACGGTGAACTGGCGTGGGCCGAAATCCAGCAGCAGCGAACCGTTATCATCCAGACCGAGATCCGGTGCTAACCGGTCTTCAAGCTCCGCGACCGTGAGTTCGCGGCTCTCGGCAATGTCGGCAATCTTTTCTTTTGCCCGCTCCTGCAATGCTTTGAATTTTAGCTTCTGGGCGATACCGTTAAGTTGCATCAGAGCAATATCGCTGCCGATAGCGGCGAGAATATCCAGTCCGACGGTGGCCCGTTTATGCTGGGATTCGCCAGGCCATGCGCGGATAATCGGCGTCAGTCTGCGGGCGGTGTCATCGTTGCCGAGAACACCTAGCGCACTGAACGCCCAACTCTCTTTCGATGGCGCGCCAGCCGTCTGCCAGGCGATAAATAGATCCCAGGCAAATTCAGCCAGTGAGTCTGCGGTACAGACATCTTTCACCTGTAATAATCCCGGATACAGCGCGTCTTCCTGGGGGAAGCGGAGCATTTCGCCGAGGTGGAGGAGGGCGTTATCTGGTAGTGATTGGGCGTTTGCTTTTAATACCGGGCGCGTCCAGAGCGATGGCTGATAAAAGGTCGGAAGAGTAGGGATTTTTGTCGGGTGATTATCCAGCGGATCGAGAGCCAGCAGGGCGTTGATGGCGGCTGTTACTTCCGGTTGGTTATAACGCAGGGCGACTTGTTCCAGTAATGGCTGATGACCATTTTCAGTCAACATACGCAAGGCGGCGCGGGCATTATCCTGGGCTTCACCGGCTTTGCCGAGCGCCGCTGGCAGCAGGCCGGTAATGGCATGTTCAGGGTATTTCAGAAGCCAGGTACGGGCGTCTTGTCGTAGGGTTTTGAGTTTGTTGAAGGCGCGAGCGACAGCGGGTGCCAGCTCACTCGCTGCGAAGTAATTGGTGATTGGCATAGCTTCTTGTGGATAACGTGTAATTGAGTTCACTAACCCCGGTAAACCCATGAGACCCAGATGTAACATGACGTATTCGGTATCGGTATGTGGGGATTGAGTAAGGGCATTCCATGCTTTTACTGCTTTCTCCATCGGCAATGTTGTCAATATCCCCAAATTCCAATAATGCCCGGTAGATGAATGAAACAACTTAAATTTACTTATTAATGTTGAATAATCTTCATTTAGCCATGCCTCAACTGCGGCTCCGGGAGCTTTAATATATGTACCATCGACCCGTCGTTGAAAACCCATCCTTGCCAACAGGTTGGTCATACTTTCTTCATGACTAACTGTGATGTGTTTTGAATACCAGATATATTTGGTCAAAAGTTTATTACTGAGTTCTTTTGTCAGATAACAGAGTGGTTCGAGGATTAATGGCGCTAAGTCCAATACTGGCATTACAGATTTTTTCTTTTTCGAAAGCCACGGGGGGGAGACTACTACGGCTGGCAGCATATCGGCGCAGGCATGGTTTGAGGATTGTGTCAGTTGTTGCTGGCATGATTTCAGCACTGTAGCTGCTGGCGACGTTAGCCAGGGAATTACCCGTTCTGCTAATGCTGGTTGAGAGATAAGCATTGTCATCAGCATCATACGCCAGCTTTTTTCCTCTTTTTGCGCCAGCAATTCAGCTAATGCCGCCATAGCAGCATGTGGAAAGCGAGCGAAAGCCTTTATCATCCGTTCGTGGCAACGCTTTCCTTGCTCGCTCGCATGGATAAGCGACGTAAGTGCCTGCGGGTGGTTGATATGCATCAACACTTCACCGCATGTGTCGCCGGAAGCATAAGGGATGAAACGGGCTAGCGCAGCGACACGTTGTTCCTGAAGTACCGTCGCACACCAGATTTTACCGCAGTAATAATCATCAAATACCTGCCCTGGGTGCCCAGGATGGTATTTTTCCAGTTCCGTCAATACCTGCTCATCTGTGGCCACTAGTTTTAGCCATTCCAGCGCATATAACCCTTTTTGCCCGCAAAGACGTCTGGCAATTTCATGAGCTACTTCTGGTTTTTCTGGCAACAATAACGCAACTAGTGGCTGGTTCCAGGCAGGCATGTTTCCGAGTGCAGCAATCAGTTTGCCGGCGCAGCGTTGCCATACCTCGTCATTTGCTAGTGACAGATGCTTACGCAGGCGCATTTCAATTGCGGCGAACCGTGACAGATAATCAGGCTGCGTCTTAGCCGGAGTGACCGTAATAAGACTGGCGTCATAATTCCAGCTAAAACAGATGGATTGCCACGCAATGATCACTTCAGTGGCATATTCCAGACCACCTTCCTGGACAATTTGATCCAGTAACTCTTCGTGATCATTACGATTGAAACCTTGTTCCAGAGCAACCAATACCGCCAGAACTTGTGGCGGTAGCGTGGTATGAATGGGGGAGTCGATAAGGTCGACAGCCCGGGCTATTGCTTGCTGCCAGTCCGGTGAACAGGCGCTGTAATCAAAGGTGACCATCTTTTTAAAACGCCGATGAGTATTTGCGGCGACGGTGCGAAGTAGAGTTAATTTACCATCTTGTGGCACAGGATTGCCTGGCCAGCGTCGATGACTTAGAGTTGTTGGGGCTACTTCTGTAGGCAGAATGATTTGGGCATCGTCTGCCAGCCAGGGAAGAGTAGCTCCAGCAGATGTTGGTTTGGCTTGTGGCAAAGGGGGTATTTCAGAGCTTTCGGTAACTTTGGCGAGGGCTGATGACGGTGTTATTACAATGTTCTCCGCCACATACCCCTTTTTCGTTTTCTCCGCAATCAACTTCAGCTCCGCCTTTTCCGCCGCCGCAGCGTCCGCAAAGTTTTTTACCTGGCTTTGCCCGGTGGTGCCGACCTTACCCCAACTTATATGCAACTCGTTTCCCTGCTGCTCAACCGCCCAGAATTTATGTGATTTTTCGTCCTGATAAATATAGGTTTTCATTGTTAAATCCTTTTAATCAAACAGTGATTCAATATCGTTAATGAGTTCGCTGGCGGTGATGGCATCAAGCGCCGAGAAAGTGAGCGAGGACTGTGTACTGTAGCGTTCCCCTGGCGAAGTGATTTTTACGCTTTCAACAGGTAGTAAATCGCCATAACCCGTTTCACCATAAATCAATGAGAAAGGTTCTGTTTCAAGTTCGAGATCGCCATAAAGGGTAGATTTGCGCATTGCATAGACGCTGCCGCTTTCTTCCAGGCGTTGCCAGCCTCTGCGTTCCAGTCCGACAATGCGCCCGGCCTGGCAAAGCCGTCCGCTCCAGCGTGTCAATTCATGGGCGCTGCGTTCATTGTCAGCAAGGTGGTAACTACAACGGTCGAGCTGTTGGAAGGGGGGAAGCAGTTCGTAATCAGCGTAAATTTGCCTGAATGCAGCGGCGGATTCAGGGGAGATTTCCAGCACATGCGGAATACCGATGTTCCCTGCTGGCAGCGTGAATAGCTCATCCTGTGCATTGCTGTAAGTTCTGTCTTCTGCCACGCGGAAACAGGTCATAAGGGTGTTTTCATCGTTATATACCCCCCATAACAGTCGTCGGGTTAAGTGACACATCAACGGATGTTCTGCCAGGAACAGGCGGAACTGCTCTGCCGTCCAGCGTCTGCGCTGGCACATAGCCTGTTCCAGGCGAGCAATCTGCTGGCTGGCTATGGCGCGTACATCTTTTTTCAACTGTTTGAAGAGGTTAACGGCGTCAGTTGCCAGTGTTTTATCATCGCTCTGGTTTGGTTTGGGTAAATCTTTCAGAACTTTGCCGTTTGCGTCGCGCACCACGGGTTTTAAGGTTTCATCAAAACCAACGGTGAATTGACGTGAACCGAAATCAAGTGTCAGAGAACCGTGGGTATCAAGTCCTAAATCTGGAGCCAGGCGGTCTTCCAGTTCGGCCATTGTCAGCCCGCGATTTTCGGCGGCCATACTGATTTTGTCGCGGGCATGTTCCTGTAATGCTTTGAATTTAATCTTTTGCGCAATGCCATTAAGCAACATCAGCGCAATATCGCTGCCAATATCAGCCAATACATTCAGCCCGGAAACCGCCCGTTTATGCTGGGATTCCCCCGGCCAGGCGCGGATGAGCGGGGTTAATTTACGCGCGGTGTCGTCATTGCCTAAAATCCCAAGCGAAGTAAATGCCCAGTTTTCTTTTGCGGGGGCGCCAGCTTCTGTCCAGGCGGTATACAGATCCCAGCCAAATTCAGCCAGTGATTCGCGGGTGAAGGTTTCTCTAATGATATCCAGCCCAGCGTAGGCGGTAATGTCGCGAGGAAAGCTCAACATAGTGCCGAGGTGGCGCATAGCGTCATCTGGCAGAGGCAGGTTGTTACTTTTAAGCCGTGGTCTGCGCCATAAGCTGAACTGATAAAAGCCGGGCAGAGGGGCGATTTTGGCGGGATATTCTTCCAGCGGATCGCTATCGAACAATGTTGCCAGCGCAGCTAAAACATCAGGTTGGTTATACCCTTGGGCGATTTCCTCAATCGTTTCTCGCTGGTTTAATTTCACCAGCAGGCGGAGCGCCTGGCGGGCATAATCACGATCTTTTCCTTGTTTGCCCAGTGCCACAGGAAGTAGCCCGGCGGCGGCATGGCGTGGGAATTTAGCCAGCCATTTTCGGGCATCTTCAGCAGACATTGTTTTCTGTAATCGCTGCGCCATCTGTAATGCTAATTCGCTGACGCCCAGGAAGAGAGTGAATATCCACAACTGTTGTGGCTTACGTTGCAGACATTTCATAAACGCAGGAATGGCCGCATCACCAAAAATCGCCAGAATCTCTTTCTCGCCGGAGAATTCTTCTTCATTGATTATTTGATTGAGGAAAGAAATAGCATGTTGAGTGGGTAGGAAACAGAGAGCGTACAACTGCCAGGATTTACTGCCTTTGTTATGGTATTGCGCAAACTCTGCTTTCAGCGCCGGGAAATCGAAACGTAACAGGGCATCAACTGCGCTTTGTGGCATTATTTTTTTTTCGTATTGTTCTTCTCCGGTTCTGCGCCATTCCTTAAACCCCAGTCGCCAGAGAATTTGTTGTTCTGGTGTAAAAGGAATGAAAGATGTCTCCCAGCTTTCTTTTTCAATTAGTGGCAGATCGGTAAATAATGTTTGCTGTGATGCCTGATATTTTGCGATGTCACTGAATCTGGATATGTCAGTATAACTGATTAATTCTGTAATTCCTGGTGTGATATCAGTGACGGCAGGAACGGGAAGTATCGGTAAATCAAATACGGGTACTGCATTCTTTTTCTTATTTATTACCCACGGTGGCGAAGTAAACAGCTCTGGCAACATATCCGCAGTGGCATATTCACATTCTTCAGTCGCAGGTTGCGGACGACATTCAGATAAGATACCTGCCGCTTTAGCATTAACCCAGGGAATAACGTCACATACCAACTCTGGCGTGGCGGTAATCAGTTTGACAAGTGCGTTACGCCACTGTGCATCTTCATGTATTGCCAACAAAGTAGCATAAGCGGCAATAGCCGCAGCAGGATGTTTTTGACAGGCTTTGCTTAAGTATTCCAGGTGCTTTTTCTTGCCAATTACACCGAGGATCAGAATTTGAATCGCATCCGGGTGATTCGTTTTCCATAGCCATTTGACAAGGTTTTCGGTTTCACTGATGCGCTCGAAGAGATAACAGGGATTGTCAGAATGATCTTCCGTTAACTCAAAAAGTATCCGACTTACACCATGCACCCCATGATTCGCCACCAACATTGCCAGATAAGCGCGAAAATTACGATGCAATGATGGGAAGTCGTATTTTTCCACTGTATTCAGTGCAGCATCATCGGTTACCACCAGTCTTAACCAGGTCATCGCCGGAACGTTTTGATCTGCATAACGTAGCGCCATGGCATTGGCGATATCCGGTCGTTCAGGGATCAGTAGCGCCGCAAAAGGTTGCCGTGCCGGGGAGAGCGAGGGAATAGCAGCAAGTACTTTATCTACACAGCGTTGCCACTCATCTTCTGAAGCGAGTGAAAGATGATGACATAGACGTTGATGCCAGTTCGGTAGCGATTCTGCTTCGAGATTGGGAGGAATTATGGTCGTGACGGCGGCTTTTACTGTTTTATATCTAAGTTGAAGAGCGAGAAGGGTGATTTCAACGGTAGTTTCCAGGCCACAACGAACGACTAAGTCATCGACCAGTTCATCTGTTGAGTAAGAGTTCCAGGAGTGCCAGAGTAATGCCGCATCAGACTGCGCACTACCTGTCTGTAGATTATCCTGGATTCGCAACTGTAATTCGGCAAACGCCTGCTGCCAGTTTTCCGGATAAGAACTGTAGTATTTTTTTAAATCATATGCATAAGTGCTATCTGCAATGCGCTTCCATACCTCACCTTTATTGCGCAGATAATTAATTTCTCTTGGCCTGGTGCGATGAGGAAAAGCAAATCGATTAATATCGTCAGTTAACGCAATGGCTGCATCATTAGCAAGCCATGGGCGTTTGTTTTTACTTACAACTGCAGTTTTAACTTCAGAAGGGGGGCTTTCTTTTGTGACTGGCGGGAGAACCATATTTACCGAGTCACCTTCCACATAACCCTTCTTCATTTTCTCCGCGATTAGCTTCAGCTCTGCTTTTTCCGCAGCAGCAGCATCCGCAAATCTTTTTACCTGGCTTTGCCCGTTGGTGTCGACTTTTCCCCAGCTAATATGCAGTTCGTTTTCCTGCTGCGCCACCGCCCAGAATTTATGTGATTTCTCGTCCTGATAGATAAAGTGTCTCATTCTGCATCCCTGTAATTTTATCCAGTTTAATACAGATGCTAACAGCATTTGCGCAGGTTACAGAGCGACAAAAAGGCGAGAAAACAACTTTAGGAATTTATAAAGAAAAGGCGCTGTCGATGCAGCGCCTTGAAGGGGATTATTTCACTTGATGACCCGGTTTAGCACCGGCATCCGGGCTTAACAGGAAGATATCTTTCCCGCCAGGACCTGCGGCCATCACCATGCCTTCGGAGATACCAAAGCGCATTTTACGCGGTGCCAGGTTAGCCACCATAATGGTGTGACGACCAATCAGCGCCTGCGGGTCCGGGTAGGCAGAACGAATGCCGGAGAAGACATTGCGTTTTTCACCGCCGAGATCCAGCGTCAGGCGCAGCAGTTTGTCAGAACCCTCAACAAACTCTGCGTTTTCAATCAGCGCCACGCGCAGGTCAACTTTGGCGAAGTCGTCAAAGGTGATGGTTTCCTGAATCGGATCATCAGCCAGCGGGCCAGTAACTGGCGCGGCAGTGGCTTTCACTTCTTCTTTAGAGGCTTCCACCAGTGCTTCAACCTGCTTCATGTCGATGCGGTTATACAGTGCTTTGAACGGATTAACTTTGTGCTCCAGCAGCGGTTGCTGGATGCCATCCCAGGTCAGTTCCGTATTCAGGAACGCTTCCGCACGCTCGGTCAGTTTCGGCAGTACCGGTTTCAGGTACGTCATCAGCACGCGGAACAGGTTAATGCCCATTGAGCAAATCGCCTGCAGGTCGGCATCGCGACCTTCCTGTTTCGCCACCACCCACGGAGCCTGCTCGTCAACATAGCGGTTAGCCAGGTCAGCCAGCGCCATGATTTCGCGCACAGCTTTACCAAATTCGCGGCTTTCCCACGCTTCTCCAATCGCTTCGGCTGCATCGGTAAAGGTTTTGTACAGTTCAGGGTCTGCCAGCTCGCTTGCCAGCACGCCGTCAAAACGTTTGTTGATAAAGCCCGCGTTACGGGAGGCCAGATTCACCACTTTGTTCACGATATCGGCATTTACACGCTGAACGAAATCTTCCAGGTTGAGATCGATATCATCAATACGCGAAGAGAGTTTCGCGGTGTAGTAGTAGCGCAGGCTGTCGGCGTCAAAGTGATTCAGCCAGGTGCTGGCTTTAATGAACGTGCCGCGAGACTTGGACATCTTCGCGCCGTTCACCGTTACATAGCCGTGAACAAACAGATTGGTCGGCTTGCGGAAGTTGCTACCTTCCAGCATGGCTGGCCAGAACAGGCTGTGGAAGTAAACGATATCTTTACCGATGAAGTGGTACAGTTCGGCGGTGGAATCTTTCTTCCAGTACTCATCGAAGCTTACGGTATCGCCACGCTTGTCGCACAGATTCTTGAAGGAACCCATGTAGCCAATCGGTGCGTCCAGCCAGACGTAGAAGTATTTGCCCGGCGCGTTCGGAATTTCAAAACCGAAGTACGGTGCGTCGCGGGAGATGTCCCACTGTTGCAGGCCGGATTCAAACCATTCCTGCATTTTGTTTGCTACCTGCTCCTGCAACGCGCCGCTGCGGGTCCATGCCTGCAACATTTCGCTGAAAGAAGGCAGATCAAAGAAGAAGTGTTCGGAATCACGCATTACCGGCGTAGCGCCAGAAACCACTGATTTCGGCTCGATCAGTTCCGTCGGGCTATATGTTGCGCCGCAGACTTCGCAGTTATCGCCGTATTGATCCGGTGCTTTACATTTCGGGCAGGTGCCTTTCACAAAACGGTCCGGCAGGAACATGCCTTTTTCCGGATCGTACAGCTGAGAGATGGTGCGGTTTTTAATAAAACCGTTCTCTTTCAGGCGAGTATAGATAAGCTCAG
Organism: Escherichia sp. MOD1-EC6475; assembly: GCF_003046645.1. Lineage (NCBI taxonomy): Bacteria > Pseudomonadati > Pseudomonadota > Gammaproteobacteria > Enterobacterales > Enterobacteriaceae > Escherichia > Escherichia sp. MOD1-EC6475. The sequence continues at coordinate 103,225 of NZ_PZKQ01000003.1, forward strand.
ACAACTGACGGTTCTCTTCACTGTGCGTTGAGTGATAGTTGTCATAGCTGATGTTAAAGCCTGCGAAATCAGTCTGATGCTCCTGACTCATTTCGCCAATCATCTGCTCCGGGGTGATACCAAGCTGCTGGGCTTTCAGCATGATCGGTGTACCGTGGGCATCGTCGGCGCAGATGAAGTTGACCTCGTGGCCGCGCATTCGCTGGTAACGGACCCAGACATCAGCCTGGATGTGCTCCAGCATATGGCCGAGGTGGATTGAGCCGTTAGCGTACGGCAGTGCGCACGTCACCAGAATTTTCTTCGCGACTTGAGTCATAGTAGGCATTACTTCTTAGTAGTGAAAAGGGGTTAGATAGTACCAAATGGGAAAATGTTAAGTAAGTACTTATCTATTTTCTTCAGGTAAACTATTTAGCTGATGGTTTATCTATATAAATAAGGAGTCGGGATGAACGAACAATCCCAGGCCAAATCACCAGAAGCCTTGCGCGCAATGGTCGCCGGGACACTGGCTAATTTTCAGCACCCAACCCTGAAGCATAACCTTACCACGCTGAAAGCGTTGCATCATGTCGCCTGGATGGACGACACCCTGCATGTGGAGCTGGTTATGCCGTTCGTCTGGCATAGCGCGTTCGAAGAGTTAAAAGAGCAATGTAGCGCCGAATTGCTGCGTATCACCGGGGCAAAAGCTATCGACTGGAAACTGTCGCATAACATTGCCACCCTGAAACGCGTTAAAAATCAGCCGGGAATTAACGGCGTGAAGAACATTATCGCGGTCAGTTCCGGCAAAGGCGGCGTGGGTAAATCCTCCACGGCAGTAAACCTGGCGCTGGCGCTGGCGGCGGAAGGCGCGAAAGTCGGCATTCTGGATGCCGACATTTATGGTCCGTCTATCCCAACCATGCTGGGGGCAGAAAATCAGCGCCCGACCTCGCCGGACGGGACTCACATGGCACCGATTATGTCTCATGGCCTGGCAACCAATTCAATTGGTTATCTGGTCACTGACGACAACGCGATGGTGTGGCGTGGTCCGATGGCGAGCAAGGCGTTAATGCAGATGTTGCAGGAAACTTTGTGGCCGGATCTCGACTATCTGGTGCTCGACATGCCGCCAGGCACCGGTGACATTCAATTGACACTGGCGCAAAACATTCCAGTAACCGGTGCAGTCGTGGTCACCACGCCGCAGGACATCGCGTTGATCGACGCGAAAAAAGGCATTGTGATGTTCGAGAAAGTCGAAGTTCCGGTGCTCGGTATTGTCGAGAACATGAGCGTCCATATTTGCAGTAACTGTGGTCACCATGAACCGATTTTCGGCACTGGTGGTGCAGAGAAACTGGCCGAGAAATATCACACACAGTTGCTGGGGCAGATGCCGTTACACATCTCCTTACGTGAAGATCTCGATAAAGGCACGCCAACGGTTATCAGTCGTCCGGAAAGTGAATTTACCACTATCTACCGCCAGCTGGCTGACCGCGTGGCTGCCCAGCTCTACTGGCAGGGTGAAGTCATTCCTGGCGAGATTTCCTTCCGCGCGGTCTAACGCGTATTAACCTTTCTGGTCATTCCTTATACACCGCAGCAATAATATATTGATGCGGTGTATTTATTTTTGTGGCTTTAAATGAACACTTTTTTAATGCTGCAAATATTCAGCGGATCTTAGTCCTAAACTGTACAAAGTAGATTGATCGTACAGGTAAAGCCTCTTTATCATCCTTCGTGGCTGTGTAGTGGATGTACAGCTATAGTTTGTTATGCACTCAATCTATCCAGGCATAACCTTTACTACAGGGATAACGTTCAATGAATAAGTATTGGCTGTCAGGAATTATTTTTCTCGCTTATGGATTGGCGTCACCCGCGTTCTCATCAGATACTGCCACATTAAATATCAATGGCAGGATCAGCCCCCCGACATGCAGTATGGATATTGTTAATAGCCAACCCCAACAGCATTGCGGTCAGGTATCGCAAAGCGTTGATACCCGTCATCGTATTTCTTCGCCGGTAAAAGGCGTTACTACAGAGCTGGTAGCGGGCAACGATAGCAAACGTCGAATCGTATTAAATCGCTACGATTAATCAGGCAACACTGTTTTAATCATATTTTGAAAGCTCAAATCACTCTTATGAATGATTTGAGCTTTTTTATATATTTGAAGAATGTGGTTAACAATAAATTATATCAATTAATAGATGGGATAAATATTTAACTCTTTTAAGTATTTGTTGTAATTATATTGCAATGGTTAATTTGCTTTAAATCAATAAAACAATGTGTTTACATTGCGGTAACCTTTTTGATGTGAGAAATTTGTTTCCACGAGATACAGAGTCTTAACAATCAAAATAAATTCTATTAAGGAACCTATTATGAAACATTCAATTATTGCTGCCGCTGTCTTTTCTTCTTTTTTCATGAGTGCTGGCGTATTTGCTGCAGACGTTGATACCGGAACTTTAACCATTAAGGGGAATATTGCAGAGTCTCCGTGTAAATTTGAAGCGGGTGGTGATTCAGTAAGTATTAATATGCCAACCGTACCAACCACTGTCTTTGAAGGTAAAGCGAAATATTCTACCTATGATGATGCCGTCGGTGTAACCAGTAGCATGTTAAAAATTAGCTGTCCGAAAGAAGTAGCTGGTGTAAAACTCTCGTTGATCACCAATGATAAAATAACCGGAAATGATAAGGCTATAGCCAGTAGTAACGATACCGTGGGTTATTATCTCTATTTAGGTGATAACAGTGATGTACTGGATGTTTCAGCGCCTTTTAATATTGAAAGCTATAAAACAGCGGATGGTCAATATGCGATTCCGTTTAAAGCAAAATACCTGAAACTGACAGAAAGCTCAGTGCAATCAGGTGATGTGGTATCTTCTTTAGTTATGCGTGTGGCTCAGGATTAATAATTAAATAAATTTGCAAGCTTCTCCAGGCAATAAACATGGCCGCTATCCCCATGGCGGCCTTTTAATTCAAGGGGCATTAAGATGAAAGGATTATTACCTTTACTCATTTTTTCTATGGGCATTCCCGCCCATGCCGGAATTGTCATCTACGGGACGCGAATTATTTACCCGGCAGAAAAAAAAGAAGTGATGGTGCAGTTGATGAATCAGGGAAATCGCTCTTCGCTGCTGCAGGCGTGGATTGATGATGGCGACACGTCGCTGCCACCAGAAAAAATTCAGGTTCCTTTCATGTTAACGCCGCCAGTGGCAAAAATAGGAGCAAATTCCGGGCAGCAAGTAAAAATTAAAATTATGCCGAATAAGCTGCCTACTAATAAGGAGAGTGTTTTTTATCTGAATGTTCTGGATATTCCACCAAATAGTCCAGAACAAGAAGGCAAGAATGCACTGAAGTTTGCGATGCAAAACAGAATCAAATTGTTTTACCGACCGTCGGGTATTGCTCCGGTAAATAAAGCAACGTTTAAGAAATTACTGGTAAATCGTAGCGGCAATGGACTGGTGATAAAAAATAATTCGCCGAACTGGGTGACTATTTCCGATGTAAAAGCGAATAATGTCAAAGTCAATTATGAAACCATCATGATTGCGCCATTAGAAAGCCAGAGTGTTAACGTCAAAACTAATAATACGAATAACTGGCATTTGACCATTATTGATGATGATGGCAACTATATTAGCGACAAAATTTAATTGCAGGAGCTGCCTATGTTGAGAATAACCCCACTCGCATCAGCAATCGTTGTGTTATTGCTCGGCATTGAAGTTCATGCAGCAGAAGAAACCTTTGATACCCATTTTATGATGGGCGGAATGAAAGACCAACAGGTTGCTCATATTCGCCTGGATGATAATCAACCTTTACCGGGCCAGTATGACGTCGATATTTATGTCAATAAGCAATGGCGTGGAAAATACGAGGTTATCGTTAAGGATAATCCCGAAGAAACATGCCTGGCGAGAGAAATTATAAAGCGGTTAGGTATTAATACCGATAACTTCGCCAGTGGCAGTCAATGTTTAACATTAGAGCAACTTGTTCAGGGCGGGAGCTATGCCTGGGATATCGGTGTTTTTCGTTTAGATTTCAGCGTTCCGCAAGCCTGGGTTGATGAACTGGAAAGTGGTTATGTTCCGCCGGAAAACTGGGAACGGGGTATTAATGCTTTTTATACCTCTTATTATATGAGCCAGTATTACAGCGACTATAAAGCGTCGGGTAATAGTAAGAGTAGTTATATTCGTTTTAACAGTGGATTAAATCTGCTGGGGTGGCAACTGCATTCTGATGCCAGTTTCAGCAAAACGGATAACAATCCAGGAGTTTGGAAAAGCAATACCCTGTATCTGGAACGCGGATTTGCACAAATTCTCGGCACGCTGCGTGTTGGTGATATGTACACCTCAAGTGATATCTTTGACTCTGTTCGCTTCAGCGGCGTGCGACTGTTTCGCGATATGCAGATGTTGCCTGACTCGAAGCAAAATTTTACCCCACGGGTGCAGGGGATTGCGCAGAGTAACGCGCTGGTAACTATTGAACAAAACGGTTTTATTGTTTATCAGAAGGAGGTTCCGCCAGGCCCATTTTCGATTACTGACCTGCAATTAGCGGGCGGTGGAGCGGATCTTGATGTTAGCGTGAAAGAGGCTGACGGTTCGGTTACCACGTATCTGGTGCCTTATTCGGCGGTGCCAAATATGTTGCAACCGGGCGTGTCGAAATATGATTTTGCGGCGGGTCGTAGCCATATTGAAGGAGCAAATAAGCAAAGCGATTTTGTTCAGGTCGGTTACCAGTATGGCTTTAATAATTTATTAACGCTGTATGGCGGCACGATGATTGCCAATAATTACTACGCGTTTACTCTTGGGACTGGCTGGAATACACGCATTGGCGCAATTTCTGTCGATGCAACAAAATCTCATAGTAAGCAAGATAATGGCGATGTTTTTGACGGACAAAGTTATCAGATAGCCTACAACAAATTTGTGACTCAAACATCGACGCGTTTTGGCCTGGCAGCCTGGCGTTATTCTTCGCGCGATTATCGGACGTTTAACGATTATGTCTGGGCAAATAATAAAGATAATTATCGTCGCGATAAAAATGATGTCTATGATATTGCCGATTATTACCAGAATGATTTTGGCCGTAAAAATAGCTTCTCTGCCAATATGAGCCAGTCATTGCCCGAAGGCTGGGGTTCTGTGTCATTAAGTACGTTATGGCGAGATTACTGGGGGCGTAGCGGCAGCAGTAAAGATTATCAGTTGAGTTACTCCAATAACTTGCAACGGATAAGCTATACCCTCGCAGCAAGTCAGGCGTATGACGAGAATCATCATGAAGAGAAACGCTTTAATATTTTTATCTCGATTCCCTTTGACTGGGGTGATGACGTCACGACACCACGGCGGCAAATATATATGTCTAACTCAACGACGTTTGATGATCAGGGGCTTGCCTCAAACAATACAGGAATATCGGGAACGGTTGGGAGCCGCGATCAGTTTAACTATGGTGTCAACCTGAGTCATCAGCATCAGGGAAATGAAACGACAGCTGGTGCAAATTTAACCTGGAACGCGCCGATGGCGACAGTGAATGGTAGTTATAGTCAGTCCAGCACGTATAGGCAGGCTGGAGCCAGTATTTCAGGGGGCGTTATCGCCTGGTCTGGCGGTGTGAATCTGGCAAACCGTCTTTCTGAAACGTTTGCTGTGATGTATGCACCAGGAATTAAAGATGCCTACGTGAATGGACAAAAATATCGCACGACAAATCATAATGGGGTGGTGGTATACGACGGAATGACCTCTTATCGGGAAAATCACCTGATGCTGGATGTGTCGCAAAGCGATAGCGAAACAGAATTACGCGGTAACCGGAAAATTGCCGCCCCTTATCGCGGTGCGGTCGTGCTGGTTAATTTTGATACCGATCAGCGCAAGCCCTGGTTTATAAAAGCGTTAAGAGCGGATGGACAACCATTAACGTTTGGTTATGAAGTCAATGATATCCATGGTCATAATATTGGCGTTGTCGGTCAGGGAAGCCAGTTATTTATTCGCACCAATGATATACCGCCATCGGTTAATGTGGCAATTGATAAACGACAAGGACTTTCATGCATAATCACCTTCGGTAAAGAGATTGATGAAAGTAAAAATTATATTTGCCAGTAATAGTCAGGTGGTTCTATGAAAAATAGTATAATGTTATTTATATTCATGATGATGGTTATACCTGCGAGCTATGCGGCATGTTATGGAGAGTTGTCAGCGCAGCATAATTTGGTTGTTCAGGGGGATTTTGCGCTAACTCAAACACAAACAGCGACATATGAACATAATTTTAATGATTCGTCATGCGTGAGTACGAATACCATTACCCCCATGAGTCCTTCGGATATTATTGTTGGGCTTTATAACGATACCATCAAATTAAATTTACATTTTGAATGGACTAACAAAAGCAGCATCACATTATCAAATAACCAGACCAGTTTCACCAGTGGTTATTCAGTAACGGTGACATCGGCAGCCAGTAACGCGAAAGTGAATGTTTCTGCGGGGGGCGGCGGAGCAGTGATGATTAATGGTGTCGCGACATTATCCAGTGCTTCATCAACAACGCGTGGGAGTGCCGCAGTACAATTTTTATTGTGTTTGTTAGGAGGAAAGTCGTGGGATGCATGTGTGAATAGCTACAGAAATGCATTGGCACAGAATGCAGGTGTCTATTCCTTTAGTCTGGCATTGTCATACAACCCGATAACAACGACCTGCAAACCTGATGATTTATTAATTACTTTAGAGAGTATTCCCGTTTCACAGTTACCAGCCACAGGTAACAAAACAACAATAAATAGCAAGAAAGGGGATATTATTCTGCGTTGTAAAAATTTATTAGGTCAACAAAATCAAACATCACGGAAAATGCAGGTGTATTTATCAAGTTCTGACTTGTTAACCAGCAGTAACACGATACTGAAAGGTGCGGAAGATAATGGCGTAGGATTTATTCTTGAAAGTAATGGTTCGCCAGTCACACTTTTAAATATCACTGACAGTAGTACAGGATATACAAATTTAAAGGAAATTGCGGCGAAGTCAAAAATTACAGATACAACGGTCTCAATTCCAATAACAGCCAGTTACTATGTTTATGATAAAAACAAAGTTAAATCTGGCGCACTGGAGGCTACCACATTAATCAACGTGAAATATGACTAATAACAAGTAAGACGAGCAAGTGGCTAATAATAAAAAATAACAAGGTGTCTGCATTTCCCCCTCATGATGAGGGGGCTTTTTTTAGCGATGGTAAAATATTTCGCCGTCGTAGGCTTTAATGATTTTACCGTCAGTGTCGTTGATCAACACATATGCGCCACCCATATAGGTCCAGTGGGTTCCGGCGTCAGGCGCAGGCAGGTTACGCAACTGCCACTGCTTAATATTGTACTCATCGGTGCGGTACATCTCTGGAACGGTATCGCCTGGTTTGAAATGCTTGAAGTCAGCGATGAAACTGCTCAACTCATACTTTGAAATTCCAGAGGCATTGGTCGAACCCGCAGTGGCCGGTGCGGCCCACGCTACGCTGGTTGCCAGCAACAGCGCACCCAACAATAACTTATTTCTTATGGTCATATACTCTCCACGTTGGGGATCAGTAAAATCAGTCGCATATCTTTCCTGTCATACAATATAACCGACAAGCGATATTTTGTTAGTGATCCCATGATTTCGTAAAAAGTGTAAATGAAAGGATGCTGTAAAAGCATCCTCATCGGGCGAAGAGTCAGCGGAAATAGCTGATTTAAGAATCATCCTGGGTTGAAGATAACATGCAAGCCCAAAGGATTGAGTTATCGCATTATGCCCATAACGCCATGCACGCCCATATACACTCCGACTAAGCCAATTAACAGGCTGGAAAAATAGGGGGCTTTTTTGGCGAGTGTGTTAAAGCCGCTCCAGCGTTTTGCCACTTGCTGGACACTGATTGCTGCGCCAACGCCCACGGTGACCAGCGTTAACGCGAGGCCAATACTGAAGCTAACTACCAGAGTTGCTCCCAGAGTGAGGGCTTTCAGTTGAATACAAATCAGCAGCACAATTATCGCTGCAGGGCAGGGGATCAGTCCGCCAGTCAAGCCAAACAGTAAAATCTGCCAGTTCGTGACTTCCCTGCCATCAAAGCGTCGTTTAATGTCATTTGCGTGAGCCAGCTCATGGGCGTCCTGATATTCGACATTCTCGCCATGTTCGTGATGGTGATGATGTTCGTGATCATGGTCATGATGGTGGTGCTCGTGATCATGCCCGTGCATATTCTCAAGCCAGTTTCGTTCACCGCGCCATGTGCGCCAGAACATCCATAATGCGGTGCCGAGAATGATGACCGCAGAAATTAACTGTAGCCACGGTTCCGCCGACTGCGCGGTAAAGCGTTTGCTGATCACCATCCCGCCAAAGGCAATCAACCAGACTACCGCAGTATGCGAAATGGTTGCTGCCAGTCCAAGCATTACCGCCTGTTTAATCGTACCTTTAATGGCGATGATAAACGCCGCCATCATCGTTTTTGAGTGCCCTGGCTCCAGGCCATGAAGCGCACCAAGTAAGATGGCGCTGGGAATAAAAAACCAGGCGTTTCCTTGCTGAAGAAGAGTGGTAAATTCGGTCATGATAATAATTCTTAGTATTAAATGGATGCAGAGATTCTACTCCCCCCCAGTACATGATACTACCCCCCAGTAGATTAATAGTGCTATGATTTTTCATTATCTTGTTAACCAGGTGTTGCCATGTCTCATACCATCCGCGATAAACAGAAACTGAAAGCGCGTGCCAGTAAGATTCAGGGCCAGGTCGTTGCGCTTAAGAAAATGCTCGATGAACCGCATGAATGCGCTGCCGTTCTACAACAGATTGCCGCCATTCGTGGTGCGGTAAACGGCCTGATGCGGGAAGTGATTAAAGGGCATCTGACGGAACACATTGTTCACCAGGGTGATGAACTAAAGCGTGAAGAAGACCTGGATGTTGTCCTTAAGGTGCTGGATTCTTATATAAAATAGTTCCGTAACGTTATTGTAATACTGCCGTTTTTCCTCGTTTACAACGTGCGCGCCGGACATTAACATCCTCCTTTGCGATTCATCATCGCAACCAAACGACTCGGGGTGCCCTTCTGCGTGAAGGCTGAGAAATACCCGTATCACCTGATCTGGATAATGCCAGCGTAGGGAAGTCACAGACCGCCAGGTCATTGCTTCTTCACGTTATGGCAGGAGCAAATTATGCAAGTCGACCTGCTGAGTCCGGCGCAATCTGCGCCCGTGTTACACCTTTTTCACCAATATTCCCCCCTTGTGCATTGCATGACCAATGATGTGGTGCAAACCTTTACTGCCAATACTTTACTGGCGCTCGGCGCATCGCCAGCGATGGTTATCGAAACCGAAGAGGCCAGTCAATTTGCGGCAATTGCCAGTGCCTTGCTGATTAACGTTGGTACATTGACGCAGCCACGCGCACAGGCGATGCGTGCCGCCATAGAACAGGCAAAACGCTCCCAAACGCCCTGGACGCTTGATCCAGTAGCGGTTGGTGCACTCGATTATCGCCGCCGTTTTTGTCTGGAACTCTTGTCTCATAAACCAAGCGCCATACGCGGTAATGCTTCGGAAATCATGGTATTAGCAGGCATCGCTAATGGTGGTCGTGGTGTGGATACCACTGACGCCGCCGCCAACGCGTTGCCCGCCGCACAAACTCTGGCAAATGAAACTGGCGCAATCGTCGTGGTCACTGGCGACGTGGATTATGTTACCGATGGTTGTCGCACCGTTGGCATTCATGGCGGTGACCCGTTAATGACCAGAGTAGTAGGAACTGGCTGCGCATTATCGGCAGTTGTCGCTGCCTGTTGTGCATTACCAGGCGATCAGTTGAAAAATGTCGCATCTGCCTGTCACTGGATGAAACAAGCGGGAGAACGCGCAGTCATCAGAAGCAAAGGGCCGGGCAGTTTCGTCCCACATTTCCTTGATGCGCTCTGGCAGCTGACGCAGGAGGTGCAGGCATGAAACGGATTAACGCTCTGACGATAGCCGGTACTGACCCGAGCGGCGGCGCGGGGATTCAGGCCGATCTTAAAACTTTTTCGGCACTTGGCGCTTACGGCTGTTCGGTAATCACCGCGCTGGTGGCGCAAAATACCCGTGGCGTACAGTCGGTGTATCGCATTGAGCCTGATTTTGTCGCCGCACAGCTTGATTCGGTGTTCAGCGATGTGCGAATCGACACCACCAAAATCGGCATGTTGGCAGAAACCGATATCGTTGAAGCGGTAGCAGAACGGCTGCAACGTTATCAGATCCAAAACGTGGTGCTGGATACCGTCATGCTGGCGAAAAGCGGCGACCCTCTGCTTTCACCTTCGGCGGTAGCCACGCTGCGTAGTCGATTATTGCCACAGGTTTCATTAATTACTCCGAACTTGCCGGAAGCAGCCGCTTTGCTCGATGCGCCACACGCGCGTAATGAACAGGAAATGCTGGAGCAGGGACGTGAATTATTGGCGATGGGCTGTGGCGCTGTGCTGATGAAAGGCGGTCATCTGGATGATGAACAAAGCCCGGACTGGTTGTTTACTCGCGACGGCGAACAACGCTTTGCTGCGCCGCGTATTATGACCAAAAACACCCACGGCACCGGTTGTACGCTCTCTGCGGCACTGGCGGCGTTGCGCCCGCGTCATACAAACTGGGCTGATACCGTTCAGGAAGCAAAAAGCTGGCTGTCGGCAGCGTTAGCCCAGGCAGACTCACTGGAAGTCGGCCACGGAATTGGTCCGGTTCACCACTTCCACGCCTGGTGGTGAGCACCGTACTATAGCTGCTTTGGTTATTGTCAGCTTTTTTGCGCTGAAATTCAGGGATGAAACTAATGCAGCTAAAAATCGTCAGTCGCAAAAAATTCACCGCCTTGTTATGCGCTCTGGGGCTAATTTCCATCGTTGCGATTTATCCCCACCAGACGGTGAATTTTTTCTATTCGACAGCAGTTCAGATCAAAGACTACATTCACTTTTACGGTTATCGCCCGGTCAAATCTTTTGCTATTCGCATTCCTGCCAGTTACACCATTCACGGAATAGATGTTTCACGCTGGCAGGAGCGGATCGACTGGCAGCGGGTGGCAAAAATGCGCGATAACGGTATCCGCTTACAATTTGCCTTTATTAAGGCGACGGAAGGCGAAAAGCTGGTGGATCCATATTTTTCGCGTAACTGGCGTCAAAGCCGCGAAAATGGCCTACTGCGCGGGGCGTATCACTATTTTTCCCCGTCGGTAGCTGCGCCGGTTCAGGCTCGATTATTTCTGCAAACGGTGGATTTTACACAAGATGATTTTCCTGCGGTGCTGGACGTAGAAGAGCGGGGGAAATTATCGGCAAAAGAATTACGCAAGCGGGTCAGTCAGTGGTTAAAAATGGTTGAAAAGAGCACGGGAAAAAAGCCGATTATTTATGCTGGTGCGACGTTTTATCACACTAATCTGGCGGGATATTTCAATGAATATCCGTGGTGGGTGGCTCACTATTATCAACGTCGCCCGGACAATGACGGCCTGGCCTGGCGTTTCTGGCAGCATTCCGACCGTGGACAGGTGGATGGCATTAATGGTCCGGTAGATTTTAATGTGTTTAATGGCACGGGGGAGGCGTTGCAGGCATTCGTTCATGGGATTAAAGAAACGCCTTAAATAAGAAGCAGTGATATACTCCCACCAGACTCCCCGGCAGGAAAAAGACAAATGGAACAAGCGCATACCCAGCTTATCGCCCAACTGAACGAACGTATTTTAGCGGCTGACAACACGCCGCTTTATATTAAGTTTGCCGAAACGGTAAAAAATGCCGTGCGCAGCGGGGTGCTGGAGCATGGCAATATTTTGCCCGGCGAACGCGATTTAAGTCAGTTAACCGGCGTTTCGCGCATTACGGTGCGCAAGGCGATGCAGGCGCTGGAAGAAGAGGGTGTGGTGACGCGTTCGCGTGGTTACGGCACGCAGATCAACAACATTTTCGAATACTCGTTAAAAGAAGCGCGAGGCTTTTCGCAGCAGGTGGTGTTGCGCGGTAAAAAGCCCGACACGCTGTGGGTTAACAAGCGAGTGGTAGAGTGCCCCGAAGACGTCGCGCAGCAGCTGGCGGTTGAAGCAGGAAGTGATGTCTTCTTGCTTAAGCGCATTCGCTACGTGGATGAAGAAGCGGTATCGATTGAGGAGTCGTGGGTTCCTGCGCATTTAATTCATGATGTTGATGCCATCGGTATTTCTCTTTATGACTACTTTCGCAGTCAGCATATTTTTCCAAAGCGTACCCGTTCCCGCGTTAGCGCCCGAATGCCGGATGCCGAGTTTCAGTCACATATTCAGTTAGATAGCAAAATACCGGTGCTGGTGATCAAGCAAGTGGCGCTTGACCAACAGCAACGGCCAATTGAATACAGCATCAGTCACTGTCGCAGCGATCTATACGTTTTTGTGTGCGAGGAGTAGTTCCTCGCGCGTTGGCGCGCAATCACCGCCGCGATGTCCGACAACCCACGACGCCACCGCATTACCCAGCAGCACTGCATCTGCCAGTGACAGACCGGATGCCAGCCCGGCAAGTACGCCACCTGCATGGCTATCACCTGCACCAATCGTATCAACGACTCGCGTTGGAAATGCCGGAACACAGCCTGATGCGTTGTCGCTGAAATACCAGGCACCTTCTTTATCCAGACGAACGACCAATGGCGCGGCAAATTTCTCCTGCCACTGCTTGCCAGTCGTTGTTATATCTGCGGATAAACGAAAACGTTCGGCAGCAATTTCAGCCTCCTGGCGATTAAGCGACACCAGCGGTCGACAAGCCATGATGCGCGCAAGTAATGCATCCGGGATATCGCCAATACGAGGGCCAAAATCAATAAACGGCGTCACGTCTTGCAGTCCCTCCAGCCAATCCACCAACAATTCGCCGCAAGGCGAGGCCAGTTGATAACCAGAAAAATAGAGCAGGCTACCAGGTGTAACGGTTAGTCGCGCCAGCCACTGGTGATTCCACTGATTTTCCACGCCGCTGAACGACATAAAAGTGCGTTCGCCATCCGGCTCAACTAGCGCCAGACACCAGCCGTTATCGCCTTCGGCATTATCGATCAGGTTGATTAATCCCTCTTTTGCCATTCGGTTGCGAATAATCTCCGCCCACACCCCCTGACCGAGCGGCAAGGCGTTACCCGCTTCGATACCGAGACGCTTTAACGCCACGGCAATGTTCAACGCACAGCCGCCAACATTTACGCTCTGCTGTTTCAGTTCGATATCGCACCCGCGCCAGGGCAGGGCGTAAGCGTCGGCGATCACATCAATGACCGCCGCACCAATTACCATAACCGGCTGACGCGTCGTTAATTGTGGCAGCAGCGTGTGTAACCGAGCGCCGCTCATACCGCCTCCCGTTGTTGGCGATACTTCGCCAGCGCCGTGGCGTAACGGTTGAAATCAAGCTGATTTACCGCATCCAGCTCTGCCTTTAATGCCGGATCGATAGCATTAACGCTATGCAACGCGCCACAAATCGCCGTTGCCATCGCGCCGATGGTGTCAGTGTCGCCGCCAAGATTGGCGCACAGGACGGCGCAGCGGTTAGGATCGGTTTGTGCCAGTTCAACCAGCGCAATGGCGCACGGAACGGACTCGATAGTGCTGGTGCCCGCGCCAACCACCTGGTAAAGCTGTTCGCTGGCGGATTCGGTGCCGTCGGAGTGACGAACAATCTTCAGCGCAATCTCCAGACGTGCCGCCAGTGAGGCGCTGAACGTAGTGATGCGTTTTTGTTGAGCATGTCGCGCAATCGAAGGCAGCGAATCGACAATCGCTGACCAGCTTTCTCCATCAATGGCACGAGAAATCGCCCATGCGATGACTACCGCACCTGCAATCGCCAGATCGGATTTATGGGTCGGGCTGGACGCCAGCGCCACATCATCAATAAAGGAATCAACATCGCGCGCCGGAAGCAAACAACCCAATGGTGAGACGCGCATCGCGGCACCGTTGGTCACGCCATTGTTTTCCAGTTCGGCAACGGGTTTACCGTCGCGAATGGCGTTAAGCGCAATTTTTGAGGTCGGGCCAAGCACGTTTTTGTTGAAGGCGTCGAAACGCAGCGCCCAGTCGAGAATATTACGCCCAATCAGATCCGGGTCGATCTCGCCTTCACGTTCCAACAGCGCATCCGCCAGACACAGCGCCATCGAGGTATCATCGGTGAATTCGGCGCGGTTAAAATAACAGGCCGCGTTATTCTCCTTTGGTCCAGGCAGAAATCGGTCAATCCAGCCAAAGTGCGCTTTGACGCGGGAACGAGGCCAAAGCTCGGAGGGCATCCCCATCGCATCCCCTAACGCCTGCCCGTAAAGAGCACCGAGAATACGTTCTGTTTTCATTTTGCTTCCTCTTGTGTCAACGCAATATCGCGATCATCGACTTTGATAGCCGTAATTTCGTTGTCGGATTCGCGGAAAAAAATCATGAACAGCACGGCGATAATGGCAATCATCACCGCGCCGAAAGTCCACATTCCAGCCCAGTTGAAAGTCAGGCCGTTTACCGGCTCCTGATAAGCGAACATCTTTTCCATCATCACGCCGCCAAGACGATAACCGAGCAAACTGCCGAAGCCCTGGCAGCAGAGCGTGATCAGCCCCTGCGCGGCGGTACGCATATGCACGGGAGCTTTTTTATCGACATAGATGTAGGCGGTAACGTAGTAAAAATCGTAACTTACGCCGTGCAACAAAATGCCGAGGAACAATAGCGCATAGGTGAAATATTCATCCGCACTGCCGTAAATAAAGAAGCCATAGCGAATTGCGGCAGTGACCAGACCAAGCAATAATACCTTTTTGATACCAAAGCGTTTGGTGAAAAATGGCAATGCCAGCATAAAGAAGATTTCAGAGAACTGGCCGAGCGTCATCCAGCCGGTGGCATTTTTCATGCCGACTTCGGTCAGATAACCGTTGGCAAAGATGTAATAGAATGCCAGCGGCATCGCAAACAGGAACGAACAGAAGAAAAAGACGAGGAAGTTTTTATCGCGTAGCAGGATCAGCGCATCCAGGCCGAGCATGACTTTAATGTCCATTTTGCCTGTGCTTTTTGGCGGCGTGTCGGGCAGGAAAAACGCAAACACACCGAGCAGAGCAGAACTTGCGGCGGTAATCAGCAGTGGAATATTGGTCGGTGAAATATCGGCATAACCCAGCATTTGCGGCAAGAATCCACATGCCAGACCGGAGGCAATCCAGCCGATAGTGCCCATCACCCGAATGCGCGGGAAATCACGCTCCACATCCGGCACGTTGGCAAAGGCGATACTGTTAGTCAGCGCAATGGTCGGCATATAGGTTAGCGAGTAGGCCAGCAGTAACGGGAAGAACCCGGCAAAAGTAGTTTGCTGTGCAGCGAAGTACATCAGCACTGCGCCAGCGAACATCAATACAGCCAGCACTTTTTGCGCTGAGAAAAAGCGGTCTGTGATGGAGCCAACCAGAATCGGCGACAGGATCGCCGCAATGGCGGTACAGGCATACGACCAGCCAATTTCTCCGGCACTAAAACCACTTTTACTTAACCACAACCACAATGGCACAAACCACGCGCCCCAGATAAACCATTCAACAAACATCATGAACGACAGCTTTGCTGTTGTTTTCATCTGTTAATTCCTTCATGACAGGTAATGTAAGGTACGCGCTGACAATACCATCAAATAATACCTTTTAAATACCTTTGCGGTGAAAACTTGACCGCTGTAACACTTTTTCTGATGAATCGAGCCAACAGAAAACGCTGAAAAAACATCCTGAGAATGGAAAAAATAGCCTGTAACGACCAGGATTATGATTGCCCGCAAAGGCGGGCCAGGACAATCCATAGCCGATATCCAATCGGAATTTACGGGAGCATAGTAATGACAGATATTGCGCAGTTGCTTGGCAAAGATGCCGACAACCTTTTACAGCATCGTTGTATGACTATTCCTTCTGACCAGCTTTATCTTCCCGGACATGACTACGTAGACCGCGTGATGATTGACAATAATCGCCCGCCGGCGGTGTTACGTAATATGCAGACGTTGTACAACACCGGGCGTCTGGCGGGAACGGGATACCTTTCCATTTTGCCGGTTGATCAGGGCGTCGAACATTCTGCCGGAGCTTCATTTGCCGCTAACCCACTCTACTTTGACCCGAAAAACATTGTTGAACTGGCGATCGAAGCGGGCTGTAACTGTGTGGCGTCAACTTACGGCGTGCTGGCATCGGTATCGCGGCGTTACGCGCACCGCATTCCGTTCCTCGTCAAACTCAACCATAACGAGACGCTAAGTTACCCGAATACCTACGATCAAACGCTGTATGCCAGCGTAGAGCAGGCGTTCAATATGGGGGCGGTGGCGGTTGGTGCGACCATCTATTTTGGCTCGGAAGAGTCACGTCGCCAGATTGAAGAAATTTCTGCGGCCTTTGAACGTGCGCATGAACTGGGCATGGTGACAGTGCTGTGGGCGTATCTGCGTAATTCTGCCTTTAAGAAAGAGGGCGTTGATTACCATGTTTCCGCCGACCTGACCGGCCAGGCGAACCATCTGGCGGCGACCATTGGCGCGGACATCGTCAAACAGAAAATGGCGGAAAATAACGGCGGCTATAAAGCGATTAATTACGGTTACACCGACGACCGTGTTTACAGCAAGTTGACCAGCGAAAACCCGATTGATCTGGTGCGTTATCAGTTAGCTAACTGTTATATGGGGCGCGCAGGGTTGATTAACTCCGGCGGCGCTGCGGGCGGTGAAACTGACCTTAGCGATGCGGTGCGTACTGCGGTTATCAACAAACGTGCAGGCGGAATGGGGCTGATCCTTGGTCGTAAAGCGTTTAAGAAATCGATGACCGACGGCGTGAAACTGATTAACGCCGTGCAGGACGTTTATCTCGATAGCAAAATTACTATCGCCTGATACGCTTCATACGAACAGCACTGCCCCGTAGGTCGGATAAGGCGTTCACGCCGCATCCGGCAACCTGTGCCTGATGCGACGCTGAAGCGTCTTATCATGCCTACACACAGCACTACCCCGTAGGTCGGATAAGGCGTTCACGCCGCATCCGGCATAAAACCACGCGCACTTTGCTACGGCTTCCCTCTTGGGAGGCCGTTTTTTTGTCTGTCATTGCTGGATTTATTTTCATTTTGTCGTTTTTGTGATCATTATCTCGACATTTAAAAACAAATAATTTCATTATATTTTGAAATCGAAAACAAACGACAGGATGTGAAAATGTACGTGGTATCGACAAAGCAGATGCTGAACAACGCGCAGCGCGGCGGCTACGCGGTTCCGGCATTCAACATTCACAATCTCGAAACGATGCAGGTAGTGGTGGAAACCGCAGCCTGCCTGAATGCGCCGGTCATCATCGCCGGAACGCCCGGCACGTTTAACCATGCCGGAACAGAAAACTTGCTGGCGCTGGTTAGCGCGATGGCGAAGCAGTATCACCATCCGCTGGCGATTCACCTTGACCATCACACAAAGTTTGAAGATATCGCGCAGAAAGTGCGCTTCGGTGTGCGCTCGGTGATGATTGACGCCTCGCATTTGCCTTATACGCAGAACATTGCACGAGTCAAAGAAGTGGTGGATTTTTGCCATCGCTTTGATGTCAGCGTCGAAGCTGAACTGGGGCAACTTGGCGGTCAGGAAGACGATGTGCAAGTCAATGACGCCGATGCTCTATATACCAATCCATCACAAGCCCGCGAATTTACGCAAGCGACGGGAATTGATTCCCTGGCGGTCGCCATCGGCACCGCTCACGGTATGTATGCCAGTGCCCCGGCGCTGGATTTCTCCCGCCTTGAGGCCATACGTCAGCAGGTTGCGCTACCGCTGGTACTGCATGGTGCGTCGGGACTGTCTTCTGCGGACATTCGCCAAACAATCAACCTGGGTATTTGCAAAATCAATGTCGCGACGGAGCTGAAAAATGCCTTCTCGCAGGCGTTAAAACGTTATCTGACGGAACATCCAGAGGCGACCGATCCCCGAAATTATTTGCAGTCGGCCAAATTGGCAATGTGTGATGTGGTGAGCAAAGTGATTGCCGATTGTGGCTGCGAGGGCAGGGCATAACGCATCTGCCATTTAACAAGGAAAAACCATGAAAACGTTAATTGCCCGGCATAAAGCCGGTGAAC
Organism: Escherichia sp. MOD1-EC6475; assembly: GCF_003046645.1. NCBI lineage: Bacteria > Pseudomonadati > Pseudomonadota > Gammaproteobacteria > Enterobacterales > Enterobacteriaceae > Escherichia > Escherichia sp. MOD1-EC6475. Next base: position 121,573 of record NZ_PZKQ01000003.1, read on the forward strand.
ATATCGGCATATGCTCTGTCTGTTCGGCGCATCCGTTGGTTATTGAAGCGGCGCTGGCTTTCGATCTCAGCAGCACACGCAAAGTGCTGATTGAAGCAACGTCAAACCAGGTCAATCAATTTGGCGGTTATACCGGAATGACACCGGCAGACTTTCGCGAATTTGTTTTTGCGATTGCTGATAGAGTTGGGTTTGCGCGCGAGCGCATTATTCTCGGCGGCGACCATCTGGGGCCAAACTGCTGGCAGCAAGAACGTGCGGATGCAGCGATGGAAAAATCCGTCGAGCTGGTAAAGGCATATGTTCGTGCCGGTTTCAGTAAAATTCATCTTGATGCGTCAATGTCCTGTGCGAGCGACCCTGTACCTTTAGCGCCAGAAACGGTTGCTGAACGTGCCGCTGTACTTTGCCACGCAGCGGAAAGCGTGGCGACGGATTGCCAGCGTGAACAACTGACTTATGTGATTGGCACCGAAGTTCCGGTTCCGGGCGGTGAGGCCAGCGCCATTCAGTCGGTGCACATCACAAGGGTAGAAGATGCCGCCAATACTTTACGTACACATCAAAAAGCGTTTATTGCCCGTGGCCTGACAGAGGCGTTAACGCGCGTGATTGCGATAGTGGTACAGCCTGGCGTTGAATTTGATCACAGCAATATTATCCATTATCAGCCGCAAGAAGCGCAGGCGCTGGCGCAATGGATAGAAAACAGCAAAATGGTCTATGAAGTACATTCCACCGATTACCAGACCCGGACGACGTATTGGGAATTAGTACGCGATCACTTTGCAATTTTGAAAGTAGGGCCAGCATTAACCTTTGCTTTACGCGAGGCGATATTTGCGCTGGCACAAATTGAGCAGGAACTTATCGCGCCGGAAAATCGCAGCAGTTGTCTTGACGTGATTGAAGAAGTCATGCTCGACGAACCGCAATACTGGAAAAAATATTACCGTGCTGGATTTAACGATTCTTTGCTGGATATTCGTTATAGCCTTTCTGATCGTATTCGTTATTACTGGCCGCATAGTCGAATTAAAAATAGCGTCGAGATGATGATGGCGAACCTTGACGGTATCGAAATTCCACTGGGTATAATTAGTCAGTATTTGCCAAAACAATTTGAACGCATCCAGAGTGAGGAACTCAAGGCGATACCACATCAGCTTATTATGGATAAAATTTTTGATGTTCTGCGCGCCTATCGTTACGGTTGTGCAAAATAATAAGGATGTAATATGACAAAGCTATTTGTTCGTAGCGGTATTTCGTTTGCCGATCGCCGCGAAGCACTAACCCATATTGGCAATGAAATGGTCGCGCAAGGTGTTGTTCATGACTCCTGGCCACAGGCATTAATTGCCAGAGAAGCGGAATTCCCCACCGGGATTATGCTGGAACAGCACGCCATTGCAATACCGCACTGCGAGGCGATTCATGCAAAAACGTCAGCCATTTATCTGTTAAGACTCGCGGATAAAATCAATTTTCAGCAAGCAGATGATGATAATGAAGTGGCGGTTTCATTAATCATCGCCCTGATTGTAGAAAATCCACAGCAGCAACTGAAACTTTTACGTTGTTTATTTGGCAAGCTGCAACAACCCGATGTGGTCGAAACGCTTATCAACATTCCAGAAGTGCAATTAATGGAATATTTCAAAACATCTGTTTTAGATTCAAATGAATAAAATCCCTCTGTACTAATAAAAAGGACTGTTTATGAAACGCAAGATTATTGTCGCTTGCGGAGGCGCGGTTGCGACTTCTACGATGGCGGCGGAAGAGATTAAAGAGTTATGTCAGAGCCATAATATCCCTGTTGAATTAATCCAGTGTCGGGTTAATGAAATAGAAACTTATATGGATGGTGTACATCTGATTTGTACGACTGCCAAAGTTGACCGCAGTTTTGGTGATATTCCGTTAGTTCACGGTATGCCTTTTGTTTCTGGTGTAGGGATCGAAGCATTACAAAATAAAATTCTGACTATCTTACAGGGGTGACCTATGTTTTCAGAAGTCATGCGTTATATTCTCGACCTTGGCCCTACGGTCATATTGCCGATTGTCATTATTATTTTTTCAAAAATATTAGGCATGAAAGCAGGTGATTGCTTTAAAGCGGGTCTGCATATCGGGATTGGCTTTGTTGGCATCGGTCTGGTGATTGGCTTAATGCTGGATTCCATTGGCCCGGCGGCGAAAGCGATGGCGGAAAATTTCGACTTAAATCTGCATGTGGTCGATGTCGGCTGGCCGGGATCATCTCCAATGACCTGGGCGTCACAAATTGCGCTGGTGGCTATTCCAATTGCAATTCTGGTTAACGTGGCAATGCTGCTCACGCGTATGACGCGGGTAGTGAATGTCGATATCTGGAATATCTGGCATATGACCTTCACCGGAGCGTTGCTGCACCTGGCGACAGGTTCATGGCTGATTGGCATCGCGGGAGTGGTGATTCACGCAGCGTTTGTTTATAAGTTGGGCGACTGGTTTGCCCGCGATACCCGTGATTTCTTTGAGCTGGAAGGCATTGCCATTCCGCACGGCACATCGGCGTATATGGGGCCGATTGCGGTGCTGGTCGATGCCATTATCGAAAAAATCCCTGGTATTAACCGGATTAAATTTAGCGCCGACGATATTCAGCGTAAATTTGGCCCTTTTGGCGAACCGGTCACCGTGGGTTTTGTGATGGGACTGATTATTGGCATTCTTGCCGGTTACGATGTCAAAGGCGTATTGCAACTGGCGGTAAAAACGGCGGCGGTGATGCTGCTGATGCCACGGGTGATCAAACCTATCATGGATGGTTTAACGCCCATCGCGAAGCAGGCGCGTAGCCGTTTACAGGCGAAGTTCGGCGGTCAGGAGTTTTTGATTGGGCTTGATCCGGCGTTGCTGCTGGGGCATACGGCTGTGGTGTCGGCAAGCCTGATTTTTATCCCGCTCACTATTTTGATTGCCGTTTGTGTGCCGGGTAATCAGGTGCTGCCGTTTGGCGACCTTGCCACCATCGGCTTCTTTGTGGCGATGGCGGTCGCGGTGCATCGTGGAAACCTGTTCCGCACCCTGATCTCTGGCGTCATCATTATGAGCATCACCCTGTGGATTGCGACGCAAACTATTGGCCTGCATACCCAACTGGCTGCCAATGCGGGCGCGTTAAAAGCCGGAGGCATGGTGGCCTCGATGGATCAGGGCGGTTCACCGATTACCTGGTTACTGATTCAGGTTTTCTCCCCGCAGAATATCCCCGGTTTCATTATTATCGGCGCTATTTATCTCACCGGTATTTTTATGACCTGGCGTCGGGCGCGCGGTGTTATTAACAAAGAGAAAGCTGCTGTCGCACAATAAATTATACCCAAGGGGGAGAATATCCCCCTTTATCACTCAGGAGTTTTTATGAAATCAGTTGTTAATGATACTGATGGTATTGTCCGCGTGGAAGAACATAAGTTACCCGAAATTTATCATCAGGATGATGTGCGGATTAAAATTGCCAGTTCAGGATTATGTGGTTCCGATTTGCCTCGGATATTTAAAAATGGGGTAATGACTCCAACTT